>CAYXPD010000187.1:0-3148 GCA_964466995.1 uncultured Thermoplasmata archaeon
TTTTGAACCCTTCTTCTTATCATTCATACTTTTTTATGTATTTAAATATGAATCAAGGGGGTCAGTGAAAGTAGATATACTATCGGGCTGTATCACGAGGGCTCAGACTGACTGAGATCAGGATTAACATCCTTTCTTCCTCGAATAGAGTTCTGCGGAAGTTGAGAAATATTTTATTTCTCTGTATCTCTTACCTAAACCTAGGGAAAACTAGGTTTTCCTGTAGTGTAGAGGAATTTTGTAAAATTCCTCGAAGCCGAAGGAATGATATTCCTTCTTAGTTTGTAAATACTAAAGGATTTCTGAAACAGGAAGAGATCTTAGCCCTGATTAAAGAAAAATTAAATAAACTTGTATTTGTATACAACCCCGATAAAATATGTCTAAAGTTTACTTCACTGATCTCGCGTCGGATAGTAAAGACGACAACTTCTCTTCAAGGATCAAGAAACTCTACCAGGAAGTCAGTGAGGGCGTTGAATTTGAAAACGATGAATTGGTAGCTCTAAAGCTCCACTTTGGAGAAAAAGGTATTGACACCTTCCTTAGACCTGTTAGAGTAGCTCCCGTGGTAGAAGCCGTAAAAGATTCGGGAGGAAAACCATTTCTTGCTGATTCCAATACTCTTTACAAAGGACGTCGTTCGAACGCCGTAGATCATCATAGGACCGCGCAGGAGAACGGTTGGGTCCGCCCTGTCATAGATGCACCAGTTATCATAGCAGATGGTCTTCACGGCAACGAGTTTTACTCCGTGGATATCGATGGTGAGCACTTTGACGATGTGAAGATAGGCGCTTCGTTTTATCAAGCCGATCATATATTCGCCGTTTCTCACTTCAAAGGCCACGGTATGACAGGATTTGGAGGTGCTCTTAAAAATCTAGGAATGGGATGCGCTTCTAGAGCAGGAAAACTGATGCAGCATTACAACGTAAAACCAGAAGTGAATATCGAGGAATGCATAGGATGTGGAGAATGCGCTATCTGGTGTCCACAAGAGGCGATAGAAGTGGAGCAATATGCGGAGATCGATTACGATGAATGTATAGGGTGTGGAGAATGCAGGATCGTCTGCCCTGAAGGAGCTATTGAAGTCGAGGATTCCTCCTCGGAAGTAGAGATACAGGAGAAGATCGCGGAATTTGCATATGGGGCTTTGAAGGAGAAGCAAGAGAAAGCAGTACATTTCAACTACGTGATAAACGTCACACCGGAATGTGATTGTCCGCCTTGGAGAAAAGAACCGATGGTCCACGATATAGGGGTCGTTGCTTCTACCGATCCTGTAGCTCTAGATCAAGCATCATTCGACCTTGTAAAGGAAGCTGAAGGTAAAGATTATAAAGGCGATCAAGATAAGTTCATGGCCGCTCATGATGTTGATGGAACCCATCAACTGCGGCACGCTGAGGAAGTGGGGTTGGGAGAAAGAGAGTACGAACTGATAGATATAAAAGAATAAAACAGGTGGTAAAAAGATGAGCAAAAAGATATTCGTGACAGGACCATTTGGACAGATAGGATGTGAGCTTGTACCGGAACTACAGGAACGCTATGGGAAAGAGAATGTGGTCGCTCTAGGCCACAGCTACATCCCAGAGGACTATGACGGCCCTTTGGAGCAGGGCGACGTGAGAGATCAGGAATTCATGGAAGAACTATGGGATAAATACGATTTCGATGAAGTGTATCATCTAGCATCCATACTTTCAGCAACTGGAGAAAAAAAGCCGGATCTGGCATGGGACGTGAACATGGAAGGACTCAAAGCGATATTGGACCTGGCTAGAGACCATGACAACAGAGTGTTTTGGGCTAGTTCAATCGCAGTCTTTGGTCCCAACACGCCGATGGATAAAACTCCTCAGCATACGATCCTCGAACCTGTTACGATGTACGGAGTGACCAAAGTTTCAGGAGAATTGCTCTGTCAGTACTATCATGAAAAGTACGGATTGGATGTTAGAGGTCTGAGGTATCCCGGACTTATAAGCTGGAAAGAGAAACCCGGTGGAGGCACGACAGATTATGCGGTGGAAATGTTTTACAAGGCGATAAAAGGAGAAGACTACACTTGCTTCGTTAGAGAAGATACAAAGTTACCGATGATGTACATGGAAGACGCTGTTAGAGGAACGCTACAGTTGATGGATGCAGATGATGAGTCGATAGATATCAGGACGAGTTACAATCATTCAGCTTTGAGCTTTGAAGCAAAAGAATTGGAAGAAGAAATTAAAAAATACTATCCAGACTTTAATGTTGAATACGAACCCGACGAGAGACAGAATAACGCAGATTCATGGCCTAACAGCGTAGACGATTCAAAAGCTAGAGAAGATTGGAACTGGCAACCGAAATACGATCTAGAAAAGATGACAAAAGTGATGATCGAAAATCTAGAAAGAAAAATTGAAGAATAAAATCTCAAAAAACCCTTCATATTTTCATTGCCGTGCTATACATTTCTTTAGTTAGTTCTTTCTTATTTACTGGATAGTTTAAATACTTCAAATCTTGTATCAACTATCGATGTGATAGTATGAGTGGAGAATGCTGCGAAACTAGCAGAGGTAGACATCACAAAAAACATGGACATCGTACAGGAAGGAGACACCACGGGCATAGCTGTGAATGTGGATGTAGTTGCGGCTGTGGAGGTAATTGCCAATGTCATTGTTCCTGCGGACATCAAGGTGGACATTCCTGTGGGCACGGAAAAAGTTCATGGAGAAGATTCACGTCTAAAGAAGAAAAAAGAGAAGAGCTCGAGAAGTACAAGGAAGAGTTAGAACAAGAACTACAGGCGGTCAAAGAGAAACTTGAAGAAATGTGAAAGATGATGTCAAAAGTTTCTAACCAAAAAACCATTTGAGCTCTTTATTTTTATAAAAAATAGAATAGAAAGAAGGGTTTTTGATTATTGTTTTTTCTTTTTCAAAGTGTAAATGGCTACTGGTATCGCTACAGCTACCAAGACCAAGAATAACGTCGTACCGCCGAAAGGCATCAAGTCAGCTGCTGAGACCTCTATAGTCTGTGTGCTGAACTCTTCTATGTGGAATACGTACATCGCTAGTCCACCTACAGTAGCGTTCGATTCATCTAGACCTTCATAGTTCACTGCATCGCTTGTCTCTATGTT
>CAYXPD010000188.1:0-987 GCA_964466995.1 uncultured Thermoplasmata archaeon
CACATTCACATGTTTCTGCTTGTTTTTTTCGATCTTTTTGATCTCTCGAGTGATCTCTCTAACCTCTCCCGATTCGACCACTTTGCGCAATTTATCATACCAAGGCGCTAATATATCGAACATATTCTTTCTCTCGATTTTAGCTCCGTGCAAGTTGATCAACCTCGTGGGGATAAGATTACTGAAGATATGAAGACGGAAAAACCGAAACCAAAAAGAATCCCAGTAAATGTTCTAAATTCATTGAAGCTATCATAATCGATGACAAACTGGAGCCCTCCATCGAGGATCATCGGCAGTATGAACAAACCACCTAGTAAAAAGAGTAGAGCAATCTCTTTACCATCAGACCACTCAGGATCAACTTTCAATAAATCCAAAAGTGTGCGCTTGTAATTTTCAGAGCCCCTAACGAATGACATGAGGAAGAATCCAGTTGTTAAACCGATAAAAACGCCGGTCATCCTTCCAGCTATCGGCATCTGATTTTCATTGATATGATAGGAACGAGAGGTCATCTGATGACAATTCAAATCTCCAAAAGTATAAACCGCTCTATGATACAGGGGGAGTTCTTCCCACTGTTCAGCATATACGATCTGATTTGGTCTGCCCTGTAATTCCGTAACTGTTCCAGGTTCTAGAGTCAACGGTGCGATGAAAATACTCATCGTGTATAACAATGCTAGGACAAATAATACCAAGACCAATTGGTTCTTTCTCTTCGATAGATTTTCGAGACCTATATATTTCATGATTCATCACTTTATGCATTTCAAGAAGCAGAGGAATAAATGAAAAGTTCTGAAGGATTTTTTGATCACGTAGGGATTGATTCTCCTGTTCTAACTACGTCCTTCAATGGCCGCGGAATAACCGTCTGATTAGGCTGAAAAAACCCCCACTAGTAGAACCGTCTTCATGATGGTGATTTCCTTCGTGGTGCTCGTCCACATGGTCATCTTCATGGTCTTCATTATGACAATG
>CAYXPD010000188.1:997-3099 GCA_964466995.1 uncultured Thermoplasmata archaeon
CCTCTTCCTCACTAGGATCTTCCCCATTAGAGGCCGCGTTGTCCTCGTGAGCCATTATTACGCCAGTTCCTGCTAAAAGTCCTATGATAAGGACCAGCGCGATCGTTCCTACCAGCATCTTCCTTTTCCTTGACATCATTCTCATAACACCGTTATAAATTATATATATTTGTCGGTCGATTCTCAACCTCTATTCTCTTACCTCCATTTTCATCTCCTTGTATTCTTCCCTCGATATCTCTCCTCTTGCATACCTCTCATCAAGAATCTTCTCAGGACTCTTTTCGACGCCCCTCTCTGAGATCTCTCTATTTTCTTCCCTGATGACTATGTATATCACCAGAAACAGTAAACCGACCATAGGTAATAGGACAAGTATCAACCATAGAGGTCCGTTCATGCCTCTCTTCTCCGCATCTCTGTAAACTAGTATACCTATGACCAATGCAACAGCAATCCATATTATCGGCCATATGAACCACCATCCTCCCATCATTGACCATCCTTCCATCCACGTACCATGGGTATCGTTCGAGTCTAGGCAAGTTGAGGCAACTGCAGAAAGTATTCTAGACATCATTTTTTCATCTCCTTTTTCTTCTCTCTATACTCTTCCCCGGTTATCTCGCCTTTCGCATATCTTTCATCCAATATTTGTTCTGCACTCTTCATAGTATCAGATTTAGTTCCTTTGTTATGATCTTCTTCCATTAATAGAACTACAAGCACCACTATGACCAGTATCACCCCGATGATTAAAATAAACCAGACCCACCATGCTCCGCCCATCATGGACCAATTTTCCATCGGATGGTGACTCTCATTAGTGTGCAATGCTATCGAATCCAAGGAAGAAATCATTTTTGATATCATTATTTATTCCTCCTCCTTTCCAATATTCACTTTTTTCAGTCTTAGAGCATTGGTAACCACAGTTACAGAGGACATAGCCATCGCACCTGCAGCTATCGCTGGATGTAAAAATCCTAAAGCCGCGGCGGGAATAGCTGCAGAGTTATAACCGAAGGCCCAGGTAAGATTCTGCCTTATGTTTTTCATAGTGGCCTTGGAAAGTTCAAAGGCTTGGGCTATCGTCTCCAGCTCTCCACGGACCAAGGTGACGTCTCCTGATTCTATCGCTATATCTGTGCCTGTACCGATCGCAAAGCCGATATCAGCCTGGGTCAGTGCGGGAGCGTCGTTTATGCCGTCGCCTACCATAGCTACCTTGTTCCTTCCACCTCTCTTCTGCAACTCTTTGATCTTCTCAGCTTTCCTGTCAGGAAGGACATCTGCCTCGACTTCATCTATCCCTACTTGATCAGCGATGGCTTTTCCAACTCTTTCATTATCACCGGTCAAAATAGCTGTTTGAATACCGTAACTTTTTATCTTCTCGATAGTTTCTTTAGCACCGTCTTTCAGTTCGTCTGCTACCGCGATGACACCTTCTATCTCTCCATCGACAGCGACTAAGAACGCGGTTTTCCCTTGATCTTGCAGTTTGCCTCTTTTCTCGACGGCTTCCTCTGGGATATTTTCACTTGACAATTCCTCTTCCATCAGCTTCTTGGTACCCACTATCACTTTCTTTCCGTCGACTTCACCTTTTACTCCTTTACCTCTTACGTTCTCGAAATCTTTCACTTCGTCGAGTTCTAGTTCTTTTTCATCTGCACCTCTGACCACAGCTTGAGCTATCGGATGCTCAGAGGCATTTTCCACTGACGCAGCTTTAGCCAGTAATTCGCCCTCCGATCTTCCATCACTTCCGATCCAAACATCGGTGAGTTCGGGCTTTCCTTTGGTTAAAGTCCCTGTTTTATCGAAAACGATTATGTCCAAGTCTTGGATGTACTCCAATGATGAGCCTTCTCTGAACAAGATACCGTTTTCTGCTCCCTTACCGGTTCCGACCATGACCGAAGTGGGTGTAGCTAGACCTAAAGCACAAGGACACGATATCACAAGCACCGCGATACCTGCGAACAGCACAAGACCTACGGTACCGAGTCCGGGATTGACCCAGGGTAGGAAGTTCCCAGCCCACGCAAGCACGCCGGTCAATTCACCGGTAAAAATAAGACAAGAAACCATCGTCG
>CAYXPD010000189.1:0-3073 GCA_964466995.1 uncultured Thermoplasmata archaeon
CGCGGATGAGGAGATAGATGACAGAGTCATCTATTTTGGTCCTGATGAGCCGGAAAATCTCATCGTAGGATGGGGTTCGGTCAAAGGCGTAGTTTTGGACGCGATAGAAGAGATGGAGGAAGATTTCGGATACTTACACTTCAGGTGCTTTTCTCCTTTCCCGACCGAAGAAGTCTCCTCTTACCTAGAGAATAAAGAGAATGTGATCGCTGTGGAACATAGTTACTCGCCTCGTGTATCCGAAGTGGTGAGGTTGAATACAGGAGTTAGGATCGAAAAGGAAGTTGTAAAGTTCACCGGTCGTCCCATCTATAGAGACGAGTTGATAGATTCACTCGTAAATATAATCGGAGGTTCTGATCGGGAGGTGTTGAAACATGGCCCGTGAATATGGAACAGATAATTGGATAGATTGGTGTCCAGGCTGCGGCGATTTTGGTATAGTTTCCAGCGTTTATAGGGCATTCTCTGAACTCGAGTTAAACCCTGAAGAGACAGTCGTGGTTTCGGGTATAGGTTGTTCAGGCAAGATGCCTCACTTCATAGATGTGAGCGGAGTACACACCCTGCACGGAAGAGCCATACCGTTCGCCACTGGCATCAAGATGGCGAATCCCGGACTTGAAGTCGTAGTAAACGGAGGTGACGGCGACCTTTTAGGTATAGGTGCCGGTCATTTCGTCGCACTCGGCAGGAGGAACTTGGACGTACTGGTGATGATGCACGATAATAGGGTCTACGGTCTAACGAAAGGACAGGCCTCGCCGACACTCCCCCGAGATACCAAGACAAAGGCTCTGAACACACCTAGTATCCAAGATGCTATCGAACCATCGGCTTTAGCTCTTACCTCAGGTTATACCCATGTCGCTAGAAGCTTCGCGATGGATTCGGATCACTTAAAAGAGGCTATAAAAGACGGTATAGAACACGATGGAGCATCTTTCCTAAACATACTTCAGCCATGCGTAACTTATAACGACATCCACACTTCAGAATATTTCAACGAAAAGATAGAGAAATTGGAAGACTGGGATCCTGAGAGTGTAAGTCCTACCGAGGCTATGAACAAGTCAAAGATAACTGAAGAGATCCCATTAGGCCTATTCTACAGAGATACTGATACCCCCATTTTCGAAGAAAGGATAGCAGGACAATTACAGGGTTATCAAGAAAAGCCGCCTGCTGAACAAGACATCGAAGAAGATGGGAAAACGATACTAGATCAGCAAGGGTTCAAGTCAAAATTTGATGAGAACATAATAAAAAAGAAAAAGTGAAAAACTTTCTTTCATCTATTTTTTCGAGGGGATCTCCACGGGTACCTGGAGTTCACTTTTTATCTGATACTCTCCACCTTCTTTTTCAGGTATTTTCTTGAATTTTTCCATCCGCTGTCCAAAAGCTTTGTATCCCTTTTCATCAATGTAATTGAAAATTTCTTCGTAAGCCTTTGGATAATCGGCCGGAGTTCCTTGAAACTTTTTAGCTACCACCTGGATAGAAGGTAAGAACTTCAACTTGTATCCACCACCGCCTTTTTTTCGATTTTTTATAGGCAAACAAACATCGGCTCTAAAATCATCATCGAAAGCCTTGTCAAAATTGTTTTGATAGAATACTGTGGTTTTACCATATGGCTTTGCCTTTTTCTTTTTAGCCCATTTTTTTAGATCATCTACGTATTCCTTAAAGGGTAATTCTTCAATAGAACCTTCGTACTCTTTGCTCACAAAACTAACTTCCTTTCTTTTTTTTACTTTGACCATTATTCCAACCTCCTACTCGGTATACTATATGGTATTCAATACATATTAAAGTTCCGTTTAGTCATTCAGATAAGATCTTCTCGACGATATCTTACCATGCTTGAATCTGCCTCTCGCCAATCACTTTCTGCTTTGCTCAACACATCTTTAGCTCTCTGTTCAGCTTCCTCCTTTATTTGGGACTCGTTTATATCTACGAATTCACCGTTTCTGAGAACTTTATTTCCATTGATTATAACATTATCCACTTCAAAACCGGTCGAAGAATATATCAAATTAGGTATGAAATTCCTGAATGGTTCGTGAGCAACAGGGGTAAGATTGAGATTCTTCAGGTCTATAGTTATGATGTCCGCTTTCTTTCCTTCTTCTAGACTTCCTATCCGATCTTCGATGCCTAACGCTTCTGCACCTTTAGTTGTAGCTAACTGAAGTGTTTCCCAGGGAGGAAGAGTCGTAGGATCTTTATCTCTGCACTTGGTCAGAAGGCTGATCGTCCTCATCTCTCGAAATATGTTGTGGGCTCCGTTCCCGGGTACTTGATCAGAACCTAGGGCGGCGGTTCCACCTAAAGAGAGAAAATCCTCGATAGGAGGAACTATACCGTCTATCATCCCGATAGAACTTGGACAGCCCACCATCATAGTTCCGTTTTCTACTATCGTCTGTTTCTCTTCTTGGGTTGTTCCATGGCAGTGTGCCGCTAAAAGTTTCTCGTCAAGCATGTTTTCTTCTTTCAGTTTTTCTACTGTGGAGCAGTCGTACCTGTTTCTTATCTGTTCCCTTTCTCTACCGCCCTGTGCCACGTGCATATGGACCCTTCTATCGTGTTCCTGTGCTCTCTCATGGATTTTTCTTAAAGTCTCCATAGTGACCATATCTAGAGCTTGTGGGCCATACATCACATCTACCATATCGCTGGGACCGTACTTTTTGAAAAGGCGTTCGTTCTCCTGAAGTTGAGATTTTGAACTCTCTAGTTCATAGGTGTCACCATCTCTACTTATCACTTCATTTATCGTCTCCGCTCCCACAACTCTAGCACTCAAAGGCTGATAGACATCTTCTATAGTTCTTTCCAATCCGCTGGTATATTCTCCAAAAGTTGTGGTCCCACATCTGAGCGCCTCCGCTACGCCAAGTTTTGAGCCCGCGATAAGGTCGTCTTCGGTCAGGTGCTGTGTGATCGGACCTAGAGCTTTATCCATCCATTCTATCTCAGGTACATCTTGGGCAGTACCTCTTAAAAGCGCCAGACCAGAATGGATATGAGCGTCTACAAGCCCGGGCATCGTTATATGGTT
>CAYXPD010000190.1:0-3064 GCA_964466995.1 uncultured Thermoplasmata archaeon
CCTCCGGCCTCGACAGGACTTTTTTCCACAGCTAATCTTTCAGCTTCCGTCATCTCCTTACACATCAATTTATTTTATAGATATATATTTTCGGGGAAACTACAAATTTTCCTCACTAATATTTTCAATCAATTTCGGATATTTATCTCAACGTATCAGGTCCAAAATGGAGGGTCCAGCTCTCATCTCCTCGCTGAAATCTTTGATTTTTAAGCCTTTAGAACCTACATTTTTTTCAGCTATTTTTACGGCCTTTTCCTTATCTCCCAGATGATCGACGAGACCAACTTTTTTAGCTTCTCTACCTAGAAAGATCTTACCCTCGAACACTTCTGATTCTTCATTGATGCCTCTTCTCTTCTTTACCTGTTCCTTGAAGATCTCATTTATTTCTGAAACCATCTCCTTTCGATGTTCTTTACCTTCTTCGGTCATCTCAGAAAAAGGCATACCTTCCTTTTTGAACTCACCCTCTGATTGTATATCGAATTTAATTCCCAATCGATCTAGAAAGTCGGAAAAGTCCGGTCGGATAGATATCGTGCCGATACCACCTATGCTCGAAAGTTCGTCCGCTACGATCACGTCACAACTCGAAGCAATCCAGTATCCCCCAGAAGCGCACTGTTCTTCTATAAGAGCAACTTTGAAAAGATCTAATCTTTCTATTTTTTTAGCTAGATTCCGGCTTTTGTAAGGAGAGCCTCCAGGAGAGTTGATCTTGAGTATCAGTGCTTTATATCGAGATTTCTCAGCAATCTTCTCAAGTATTTTTTCTGCCTGAGAAACTGAAGAAGCTCCGAGTGAGCCGAGTAATCCTCCTTGACCCTCCATAATCGGACCTTTTATAGGTATGATAGCGATTTTGTCCTTGAACCAATTAAACCTCATATTATAAAGATGATATACGGGTTAATTAAATTTTGAGATGAGCTTGATACTTACTCTACAACTCACAGTAGAACTCGTCGCCAGCTTTCTCATAATGGAATATCTCGCTTTTAGCGTTGATATTTTCATTGATTAGATCATCGATCCATCCTTCGTTTCCGAAGGTGTGCATCGGAACAAAATAGTGCGGGTTAACTTTTTCTATGAATTCCAGCGGACCGGCCCAGCTAGGGAGCCTCTCATCCATATTGGAGAAGGCTATATCTATATCCTCATCTCTTAATTCTTTCACCACTTCGTCAAATATCTTAACGTGTTCCTTTATTTTTTTATCGTTCCATTCAGGCCAATTCCATTTAGCGAGATCGCCACCGTAGTAAATCTTTTTCTTGTCCTGATGTATAAGAAAAGCGAGTCCCGCATCGTTACTCTTCCATGTTCTAACTCTCATATCATCGACATTGTACTGTTCACCAGGTTCCATTCTATTAAAAGTCACACTATCGGATAGCTCGGAATGTCCATTTAACATACTTTTCTCAGAGATATCATCAGAAAATAAAACGCGTGTTTTTTCGGAACTCTTCGAAAACTTAGTCACTTCAGGTGAGAAATGATCACCATGGCCGTGTGATATGAATATGTAAAGCTCAGAACCATCTATCGTGGTTTTTATCTCCTCATCTATAGAAGCATCTATGCCTCTATTAGGATAATCAAAAAGCATGACCTTATCCCCTATTTCAATGGTGAAACAGCTGTGATACCAGTAAGTGATGCAAACCCTCATTGCATCTCTTAATCTCAAACCTCAGCCTTATAATTATCGGTTTTTTTTACGTATCCCTGCTTCCCTGAATTTCTTTCTAATACCTCTCAAACGTTTTTCGTCGAAACAGGTCTCTTCTAGTCGACTGAAATAATTCGAGAAAAAGTCACTGTTAGCCTGTAAAAGTGCTTCTCCCAAGTCTTTCCAATGAAGCGTAAATACTCTTCCGGGTGTCTTTTGGATGAAACTTTCGAAGTTCTCTGGATAACATCTCTTGTTGATTGAGTCATTGTATCTATCATTGAGAAGATCATTGTATTCCACAAGATGTTTGCCGATTGAGTCTGCCTTTTTGTTGTATCTGGTAAGTTCATAATCATGTAGCAATTTTGGACATATCAATATGTAATTGAAATCCCAGTCGTTATATGGACTCATCTCATTCTCAGTAAGTAAATGTGCGGCTTCAAGTCCTTTCATCATCTGGTCAATCCGTGGGTAATTCAGTGAATTAGTGGAAAGGCCGCTTCTAAATTTTGACTCGAAGAAGACGAATTTTTTACTACAAGGGATCATCATGACAGCGTCATACCTGACCCATCTTCTTGAGTTTTCTAAATCGAGAAAAGATATGTTGTTTTTGCTACTCTGCGAGTCGAGATGCAGAGCATTACTGTAAAGCTCTACCTCGAAGAGTAAAATATTCTTTTCTAGTTCTCCTCTCTCTACTCCAATGATTTCTGATAATCCTAAATTTTCCCACCACGTATTTTTATCAATTAATTTTCTATCTAAATCTTGATTTGTAACCATCTGCCTAAAAAAGGACTGATTCCAGCTCGAGTTTTTATCTCTAGGCGGCTCTATCTGAATATAAAATTGGTTCCAGCGATCCAAGTTTCCTAGCATAAAAAGAGTGAGTGTACTCTCAGAATTTGGATTGAAAAAACTGTTGGGATGAGAGGGTTCTTTCAAAAGTGAATTTCTCCTTCTCTCAGTTATACCGTACCAGCGGAACCAATCTTCTCCTGCATCGGGCATATTCAGAAGCTTATTTATCTTTTTAGCACGGTCCATCTGATACTTCAAAGTGCTGAAAGTTGATAAATGTTCGAACGGGGCTTCGGTGAAAGTGATATCACTTTCGATGACCTCTCGTCTCAATTTTTAAGTAATGGTTCGATAATTCACCGATAGATGCTTAAAGATCTTTATGAAGTCATAGACGAACTCTCAGATCCACCAGATGAATGGGGGAAGCCTTACTTCAGCCAAGAACAATATTATGAGCCTATCGAATTATCGAAGGAAAACTTTAACCCATTAGAGTCAGAGAGCTCAGGAAAAAAGGTTTGCTGTGTGGACGGTGGGAACAATAAGATATTCGAATCTCCATCTGATAGT
>CAYXPD010000191.1:0-3063 GCA_964466995.1 uncultured Thermoplasmata archaeon
TATACGCATCGAATTGCCGAAGGTCATCCCTGCTAAAGGTATGATGAACTGGGGATGGAGCGGCATCGCCCTTGTTACGGCCAAAACTGTCAATACCAAGGCGCCTCCTGTCAATATAGAAGGTGTTGTTATCCTGAAGGCAGCTGGCATCTCCGTAGCTCTCTTGGCAGAAGTGTATCCTCCTATGATAACCATCATTCCGAGAAAAGCCCATATGGGTATGTACCAGGCGGGATAGACAAAAAGGAGATTGAGCACGACAGCTATTACAAAGAGTTGGGCACCTCCTTTAGCTACCGCTATGATCATCTCTTTACTGATACCTAGTTTTTTGATCGATGTTAGTATTACCACCAAAGCTAGAAGGCTGAGTACTGAAAGTAATATCAGAAATCCTTCTTGGATACCATAAGGTATTCCATTCAAAATGCCTCACCTCCGTCAAAATCATCACAATCATAAATACCTCCTATCTTTCCATCTCTTAGAGCAGCTATCCTGGTAGAAACTCTCTTCGCTTGATCTAAGTCGTGAGTGACCCAGATCACCGTCAAGTCCCTTTTATCTGAAAAGTTCAAGATACTCATCTCGACTTCTTCTTTCTTTTTTGGGTCTACACCTGATGTGGGCTCATCTAACAGTAAAACATCGGGTTCTAGAGCTAAAGCTCTTGCCAGTGCTACCCTTCTTTTCTCGCCTCCTGATAGTTTTTCTGCCTCCCTTTGTTCGAAATCAGAAGATAACCCAGCATCTCTGATACAGGTCAGTATATGATCCCTGTTGGCCTCACCTTCTATCGAGGGACCATAAGCTACGTTATCAAAAACGGTCCCGGAGAACATCACGCTTTCCTGAGGTACTAACACAACTTCTTTCCTAAGTTCGCTTGGAGGATATTTCTTCAAATTTTTTTCTTTATAGAATATATCTCCAGAATCGGCCTCTATTATCCTATTCAAACATCTCAAAAGAGTGCTCTTTCCACTGCCTGAAGGCCCCAACAATCCCATGACCTCTCCTAATCGAACATCAAGATCGATTGATTTCAGGACGGGAGTACCTTCTAATGACTTCTTCAGATCGTTGATATCAAGTATATTGTTCAAGGCATCACCTCCTCATGAAGTTCCGAGATGAATTCTCTGAGATGATCCAAAGTTTCGGCTCCTTCAGGAGTCGATCTATAAAATTTTATCACCTTACCATCTATCTCCTTCTTTTCAGACTTCAATAAACCTTTCTCTTCCATCTCGTGGAATATAGGGTAGATGGTCCCTGGACTTATAGAATAGCCGTGACTTTCTAATTCCTCTATCATCTCAGCCCCATAGGTACCTTCTTCATGAGCGTGATAGAGGATATGAACTCGCATGAAGCCCAGAAGTACTTTCCGCTCGTACATATTATCGACTTTCGATATCGGAAACCGATATTAAAGCTTTCGGAAAGTTTTGAAGAAAGTGTAGTAAAAATTGGCTCAAGTGTCACTGATCAGTGCCTGTTTTGAAGGTCTATCTTTTGACTTTTCCGGGAACCAATGTCTAGTCTTCAGGCAAATCTGAACGATTATCAGCATGACCGGAACCTCTATCAGAAGACCTGTCACCGCAGCGAGAGTCGCGTAGGACTCGATACCGAATATTGTGACGGACATCGCTATAGCGACTTCAAAATGATTGCTGGTAGCGATTTGAGCGGAAGGAGCAGCATCTTCGTAACTAAGACCGACTTTTTTGGCTGTCCAGTACGAGATGATGAACATTATGATGAATTGAATAACCAGAGGTATAGCGATGAGAAGAACTATCGTCGGTTGTCCGAGGATCGTTCCAGAATGAGGAGAGACTATGACCACGATTGTAAACAGCAGAGCAACTACAGAAACGTAATGCAGCTTATCCGTGAAGTTATCGAACCACTCCTCTCCTTTCCTTTCTATCAGGATTTTCCTCGTAAGATATCCAGCCACTAAGGGCAAACCTATATAAGCTAGAACGCCGAAAGCTATCTTTCCTGCTGGAACACCCACTTCGGCACCGGGCATATCAGCTATCGGAAGAAGTAAGATAGCGAGAGGAGCGTAAAGCACCAACATCGACAGGGAATTGATAGCGGTAACGACTATCGTATGTCCCATATTACCTCTAGATAGATAAGACCACACCAAGACCATCGCTGTACAAGGCGCTATACCCAGCAATATCATCCCACCGATGAGTTCACTGGTCATCTCGGGTGTTAGGAATCGCGCAAATATGACAGCGAAAAAGAGCCAAGATAAACCGGCTTTCAAAAAGGGCTTGACACCCCAGTTAAGACCTAGAGTCGTCGCGATAGGTTTCATCGTCTTTCCGGCTTTTATTATTTTCTGGAAAGGCGTTTGGACCATGATCGGATAGATCATCAAGAATAAGACTATAACGACAGGTAGAGAATATCCGGAGACCTCGAACGCTTCAAAAGTTTCCGTTAAACCGGGATAAAGTCTACCCAGTATAAGCGCTAATACCATACTGAGACCGACCCAAACCGTAAGATATCTTTCAAAAAACCCTAATTCATGCTCTTCTTCCATCATCAACACCCCTCTTCCAATTCATCTCCTAATTCCTTTCCCTTTTCAAGCATCTCTAGGACCGTCGGTTTGGAGATCTGATAGTATATCTTTTTCCCGTCTCTTTCCTTCTCTATGAGACCGCATTCGACAAGTTCTTTTAGGTGATGGCTGACCAGTGATTGCTCAAGATTGAGACATTCAGATATCTCGTTCACACACCTCGCCTGTTTACCGATGCAATATATTATCTTGCGTCGGTTCGAATTGCTCAAACATTTGTATAAGCGGTCGTTCATATGATGGCGTATTCATATGTAGTTTAAAAAAGTTTTCGTCAGATAGCCATTTCAAATCTTTTTTAAACCATAATCTTTATAATCAACCGGTTTAGTCCCATTTCAATTAATCTTGAAACAAGAACGATAGCATGTTGGACCAGATATACGCGATTTTGATGAGCGGTCTTGAGATGGTAGCTTATTACTTGAGTTCTCATACTCTCACCT
>CAYXPD010000192.1:0-3038 GCA_964466995.1 uncultured Thermoplasmata archaeon
ATCCAACACCTATAAAAACGATGTTCAATCCGGTGAAGATAAGAGCTAATCCCAGCAGGAAAGGTGAGAGTGTCATACCGATATATTTCATGGTATTGAAGATGGAGATAACAGAACCGGTCAATTTTTCTGGAGATATTCGAGTAACGCGGTCGTAGATAGTCGGAGAGGTGAGACCCATTCCTACACCGTATATTATGAAACTCAAACTAACGAGATAACTGTTTTTAGGCCAAACAGGAAGGAGTAGGAATCCGACGGCCATCAGAGCGAAGCCCAGAGAAGCTCTTCTTCGCCAGCTCATGTATCGGGCTACAAAACTAGCTTTTGAAGACAAAAATGCACCAAATACTGCCTGAAGGGAAAGAGCTAACCCAGTGAATATCTCCTCGAAGCCATGTTGAGTGATCAGATAGATAGGAAGAAACGTCACGAGAGCATAAAGTAGAAAGTAAAGGATCAAAGAGTGGATCATCATATTTCGGACCTTCGCGATCTTGAGGACTGAAAATAAAGAAGAGGCGTATTCGAGCGGAGAATCGTGTTCGAAGTCCTCCGAATCTTTGGAGGGACTGGTTTCGGGCAGAGTTAGAAAAAATAACAGAGCTAATATGAGAGAGAGACCATATACTGCAAAAACGAGTCTCCAATCTATAGAGGCTAGGACACCCCCTATTGTCGGTATGAAGACGGCCCCTAAAGATATGGTTGCAGTCAGATAGCCCATCACCTTCAGTCTTTTTTCACCTGAGAACAGATCACCGATTACCGTCATCGCTACAGGTACCAATCCCGCTATACCGATACCCTGTATGAACCTGAGGCTCAAAATAACAGAGAAACTCGGAGCAAATATGATGGCCAAACCACCTAACCCGTCTATCAGGAGGCAGGTGATACCGACCTTTTTTCTTCCGATCGAATCGATGAAGTATCCTATAAAAGGTAGACTTATCGCGGCAGCTAGAGTATAGATACTAAGAATCCAGCCGTACTGTTCTTCAGGAGCATCGAAAGCTTCTCCTATAGTCGGTAGACTCGGAGCTACAAGACCTCCACCCATCACACCGAAGGCTCCAACGACAAGTAAAATAAAGATAACGAATTTAGACAGAGACCCTTTATCCGTGTCCAAAACATCAACTCCTGTTTTCTTCGCAGTTCAACCGAATCCTTCCTAAAAAATAAAATTTGCCGTAACCATCAATATCTTTCTACGAAAAGATCACATCTCCTCATCTGAACTACATATATCCTTGATATGTTCTAAGAGCTCTTTTTTTTCCTCTTTATCTGCGTAGCCTTCACCCTTGAAAAGTATCTGCCCATGCTCATCTAAAAGAAATACATAACCTAGATCCTCGTCTTCGATTTCGAGTTGCTCTTTCACATCGGAGACACCACCATAATGTGTAACGACTTTATCGTGTCTTTCTTCAGGGATACCTGATCTCATGCCTCTGTTTATTATAGGAGAAAATATTTTCCAAATAGAGCTTTCGATCATCGGTATCTCATAGATGTCTTTCTTTCCCTCACATAGGATATCGAAGTAATCGATCCAAGAATCTAGCATCTCTTGAGCTTCTCTCTTGAAAGCTATCCCAATCAAGACGACTTCTCCTTCAACATCCTTTGGAAATGTCACCTTTTTCCCTGAGAGTGATCTTCCTTTGACTTTGGGGAATTTTTTACTATTTTCCATATACATCAAAACTCCTAGAATAAATATTTATGATCAACTACTATAGACTCGCTTATTCTTATATAAAACTATCTTTGAAGAGCCACTTTTTAGTCTTTATTGGAAAATTATATATATTATTAGTGTGTTATCATTTTTGGGTGCAAATAAATGTTGGACAAAAGAAATGTCTTGGTCTATAGCCTTATCCTATTGATGGTATTGAGTATGGGCTTAGGCAACGTTTCAGCAAGAGAGTCGAGTGCTAGTGAATTCGGTTTTTCCTCTACAAGTGCCGAACTCGATCCACTCGTGATAGATACATTAGAAGATGTCGTCAGTAATATCTGGGAAACTTTTTTAGATTTCATTCCCGGCCTAGTGTTCTTCGTAGTGGTTGTCCTGGTCGGTTATTTGATATCGAAGATTGCCGGCGGCATAGTCGCTAGAGTATTGAAGAAGATCGGTGTGGAAAAAGCTATGCAGAAAGTAGGGATAAGTAAACAAGTGAGAAAAATAGGTCTAGATTCAGTCTCTAGACTTATCGGTATATTGTTCTTCTGGTTCCTATTCGTAATCTTTCTACAGATAGCTTTGGATTACGCCGGAATAGAGACTTTGACTGAAGTTTTGACACCGATAGTGCTGTTCATACCTCGGCTGATCGTTGCCGTGATAGTCATAGTGATCGGCCTGTATGTCGCTGAGATGATAGTCAAATTCCTGAAAAACTTCATCGAGAAAACGCCGATGTCTAAAGATCTAATGAGAGTCGACAAGATGGCAGAGAAGACCGGTTACTCACTGATGGACATAATATATGCGTTCGTCAAGGTGTTCATACTGCTGTTCTTCATAAACATAGCTCTAGAGGTAATAGCTATACCGATACTTGCGGACTTCATAAATCCAGTCCTGCTAGTGATACCGCTGTTGATCGCTGCGTTAGCGGTGATAGTGGTAGGCCTTATAGTAACAAACTACGTGGTTGATTTTGCCATAGACTTGTTGAAGGAATTCGAAGTCGAGAAACTGATAGAACCAGTGGAATCGATGATAGACCGTGAGGGCATCACTTTGAAAGTCGTTTCCTACGTGTTGAAGATATTCGTGATGCTCATATTTATTCAGATAGCCGTCGGTATATTGAACAGAGAAGGTATGTTCAATCAGCTCGCTGAACTTGTAAATACTGTCATCCTGTGGATACCGAATCTGATCGTCGGTCTGTTCATAGGTCTGGCCGGTTTCTGGATAGCGACCTGGCTGCACGATAAGGTAGTCGAACATGGTAAGGAGTTAGAGCTCCCTTTCGTTAACTTGATGGCGAAAGCCGTACAGATACTTGTCATCT
>CAYXPD010000193.1:0-1538 GCA_964466995.1 uncultured Thermoplasmata archaeon
CATCTTCTTACCGAACGACTTAAAATTCTTCATCCTGACCTTTTTGAGGTGCAAACTTATCTTCCTCCAAGTTACTGGACCGAGGTGGATTCTCCACCTTAAGATTAGAGTGCATATTTGTTCCCATCCCATGGGAAATATCGTCCGACATTTAAGCTTTAAACGTCCGACAGAAAATAGGATGTCATTGATAGTATAAAAGAGTTGGGGTTATAAAGGCTGATCGACGATTCTGAAACGCTTACTGTAAGCTTTGACTCTGGATGTTCTTGAAAAGCTCTACAGCTGCCTGAGATTCAAGTTCACTGTTTTTCAAAACAGAGTCGAAAACGAAGAATACAGTAGTATATTCGTCAGACTCGTCGACCGTTTGTATTTCTATCTCAGATTCTGAAATATCTTCTAACATTATTTAACCATCTCTTTATCATTCAGCTACCCAAACCCGATACTTGATATCTTTATTTTTCAATTCTTCCATAATCCTATCTTTGATCATCTTCTTTGGCTTGTGGACCATAGGCACTCTTTCCATCAGATCATCGAAGGATTCGAACTCCCCGTTTTCTTTTCTATCATCGAGGATAGCTTCCATCTTTTTCTTTCCAAGTCCTGGGAGGAGTTCGAGCATATGGTATTTTTTCGTTATCGGATGAGCTTTATTGTAGAATTCAAGGAACCGATCTCCCTCTTCATCAATTATATCGTCTATTATATATGGCACTTCACTTTTAGCCGCGTTGGTCAGCTTGTCCCAGCTGATACGATTTTTAACATGTTTTATCTTCTCTCTTTTGTCCATATCTTTTCCTATGTAAACTTTGTCGCCGACCAAAAAGTTCTTTCCTTCTTTTGGGATGAGTTCAAAAAGTTTGAACTCGTCCTTCCCTAGAGCGAGGACCAGACTTTCGTGTTGGTAGTCTTTTGAGTCAGGTCTCCCCTCTGGCATATAGTCTAACACGTAAGCATAATCCTCCATAGTTCCTCCCTCAAAGATATTTTTTAATAGTATTTATTATTTTTTCCGCTTCATCATCCGAAGGAGTAAATCTATCCTGCTGAAAAACAGCTCTTACACCATCCTCGTCTTCAGGTAATACATCCGCCAACTTAAATGCCAGTTCTTCTTTCACAAAGTCGAATTCATCCATCAGTTCTTCTATCAGATCCTGCGTATCTTCTAGAGAGAGCTTTACGAAAGTTTCGGCATGACCCAAAGCTAAGCTCTGCTCATATCTCAACTCACGTTCCTCAGACTCTTCCGTAAGCAGTTCCTTGACTTCAGCCAATGAAACGTATCTAGGTTCATCCTCTGACATGAGAATAACTCTCCTATTCCAATTCCTCTAGATGTTCTGATCTAGTTATCACTTTCTTCTTCTTTCCACCGTCTTTAACTTCGACCACAAATGCCTCTCCCTGTTTGCCCTGTACCACTCCTATCTTTCCTTGGAATCTTCTGTGGGGCTGAGCCTTGTGGACACTAGGCTCTATCTTTATCTTTACTTTTTCACCTTCTTCGAACTCACGAAGGTCCT
>CAYXPD010000193.1:1548-3029 GCA_964466995.1 uncultured Thermoplasmata archaeon
AAGGATTTTGCGCGTGCCCTGTCGGGTACCTTTGGATCTTTTCATGTTTCTTCACCTTCAGGATAATGGATTTTTACTACATCCAATTCTTCTACTTCACATCCGGTTTCAAGTAATCCGGCTAGACTCGGCTGAGTTCTATCTTCGTCTCCATGGATGAACTCCTTGACATATGTTCCAGCATCACACTCGATATCGAGAGTGACGCTCGCATCTTCAAGTGAGATCAATTTCAGGTTATGGATAGTGCGTTTTCTGACTTTATCGGATCTTCGGTGACTCACTCGCCGAGGTGTCCTTTGTGAAATCTCTTGCCCCACCAATTCTTCCTTGACCTTTTTAAGTTTTGCCCTTTCTATTCCCTCATCTAAAGCCACCTTTACTCTATAGGTTTTTTTCGCCCTTTCCTGTTTCAATTCAACGACTTTCTCTTTTTCAGTAAATTCCAAAGATTGGACCTGTACCTTATCGCTCTCGTTTACTCTCTCTTCCAGTTCATCTAATTCCACTTTTCTCTTGACCGGCTCTTTGATCTCGATCACGAAGGGCCTGCCGTTTCCAAGCATCTTTGCATCTATATCCTCTCTCCCCATCCCGTGGAGAGTGAAGTCCGCGCCAGAAGTCATCTCTAACAGAGGTTCACCGATGATCTCCTCTACGCTGTTCTCGTACATCTTTCCTGTACCTTCGCATTTTTCACAGCCTTTACCCCTGCACCTCTTGCATATCCACTTTGTTTGAGGTATCTCCCGACTTAACTTGTTATATCTTCCGTACACGTAAAGAGGCGATATCTCGATATCCACGCTGTCGAATCTAGTATCGATTATGGCCTTGATATCTGGAGTTTCAATATCCACCTCTTTTCCGATCTTATCCTGGACGATCTTTCCGACTTCTCGATTAACTTCTGATTTTATAGGTTCTCCGGTGGCTAGATTAAGATCTGTCCAGATCTTCTCTTCTTTTTCTTCTATCTCCGGATCTATTCTAGAACCTATGAGGAAATCTTCGAATTCATAAGCCTGCAGATTTTCAACGGCAAATTCGGCGAACTTCTGGATTTCGTTGAAGAGATCGTTGCAGAGCTCACAATCCTCTGCCTCTTCTGGCACTTCTTTTCTCTCATCTTCGGAGATGAACATCGCATAGAAGATTCTAAGACTTTTACCTCTCTCTGCGTTCGTGATCCCGGTTCCCAGCTGGGCGAACAATCTACCCAAACAGTTATCGCATAGTTCTTTTTCTAAAGCATCCTCGATTTTTTCTATTGATTCAGTCACGGTCATGGTTACAACTCGATATATTTAGATTTACCGTTCGATACTTTTTTGGAGTAAAACTGTCTATCGGCCTAAATCACGAGCAATCCTGTGAAGTCTTTCTTTGGTGATCAATAGAACAGTAACAACCACGGTTACAAAACCCGCTTCCAGGATGAAGCCCTGCTGGATGAAAACACCTATAAGGAAGGTTATGAA
>CAYXPD010000194.1:0-3029 GCA_964466995.1 uncultured Thermoplasmata archaeon
TGGTTCATAGAGGGTATATAAGACGCGAAAAAGCCACCTTTTTTCAATATATTATTTCCGACATCTACAGCTTTCCAAGGATTTGGTATGTCTAGGATAAAAGCATCTACTTCTCTTTCTTCAACGTCTTCGATGATATCGCCTTTCTTTATTGTGGAAACACCATCTAAACCCAATCTTTCAATATTTTTTCTAGCTTTTTTGATCGATCTATCATCCCTTTCGTAAGTTATCACTTCACCCTCAGGTCGGACCATCTGGCAGAGGACGGCGGTCAATGCCCCGGAACCCGCACCGGCCTCCACGACTTTCTTACCGCTGGTTAGATCACAATATGTAGAGATAAGTCCTGCGATCCTCGGTAGGATGATCTGGGGACCTCTATCTATCAGGTCCGGGATGTCTTTCAATGAAGGTTGAAGAAGGTGGTAGCTCTTTTTCCCTAAGTCTACATTTTTCCCCCACTCAGCTCCCACAATCCTGTCAGTATCTATTACACCTATACCCGAGACCTTTTTGGTCTCACCATCGGCCTGACAGATATGTTTTTCATCTTCTGTCCACAAAACCACGATATCTCCTTTTTCGATCATCTCGATTCAATCCTTGGTTGCCCAGATAAATTAGATAAGTCTATTTAACTTTATTCGAGGATAGATCGAACGACGATAACGATAGACAGGGGAAAAACGATTTTAAAATGTACCTATTTACGGTATATACATGGAATATCATCAAGTGATAAGAGATTTCAGAGAGGATTTTTATTCTCTCGTCTCTCAGATACCTGAAGGGAGAGTATCCACTTATGGAAGACTAGCGGTAGGACTCGGTGATAAAATCGCGTCTAGAGCAGTCGGGAAGATGTTGAACGAAAATCCTTATGCTCCAGAGGTCCCATGTCACCGGGTAGTCAGATCAGACGGGACTCTAGGCGGTTATGCAAGCGGTGAGAAAAAGAAGAAAGAGCTGCTGGAAAGCGAGGGGATAAAGATCAAAGATGGAAAGGTGGTGAATTTTGAGGAAGTGCTTTTTTCTGATTTTGATTCCGATCTACCTCTGAAAAAGCTTAGAGATGTTCAGCTAGAGGTGAAAAAAAAGATATCCATCCAAAACCTGTCAGAAGACATAGAAAGGATAGCTGGCGTAGATGTTTCTTACTCATATCCCCATGCATATTGTGCTCTTTCTATCTGGCAAAACCACAAAGAAATAGAGCTTATTACCTCTAAATCCGAAGTAAAATTTCCATATATACCCACTTATCTAGCATTCAGAGAACTCCCTCCATTACTCAAGGTTTTGGAGAAAACTAAGATCGATCTAGATATCATAATGGTCGACGGAAACGGTATCTTACACCCAAAGAGAATCGGTTTGGCTTCACACCTTGGAGTTGAAACAGGTATACCGACGATCGGAGTCGCCAAGAGCAAGTTATGTGGTACATTGATAGAAAAGGTTGACCAAGATAACCGTGTTTCCGAAGTTAGAGAGAACGATAAATTGATAGGCCACGCCGTTTTAGAGGGGAACAAAGCAAAAAACCCTATATATGTCTCTCCGGGTCATCGTATCTCACATGATCAATCTCTCGAGATAGTCAGAAAATATTGCAAGTATAAGGTTCCAGAACCAATCAGAAAAGCACATACTGAGGCGAAGAAAAGGAGGAAAAAAGATGGATAAAATACCTTTGTTCTATCACGAAGAATATGGCGATTACAGCTTTGGGAAGTTTCACCCCTTCAACCCGAGCAGGTTCTCTAGATTCGTAGATGTGGTCAAAAAAGAGAAAAAGATGGGTTCTAAAGTTGAAGTTATGGATTCTCCATCTGTGGATGATTCGGTCCTAGAAATGGTTCACGAGACCGAATATATCAGAGAAGTCAAAGAAAAAGAAGAAACTGGTGGGTCTCTGACTATGGATACTCCTGTCAAAAAAGGCACTCCCGATGCGGCTCGAAGGATTGTGGGTGGGAGTCTTCAGGCAGCTAAAGTCATGGATGAAGAAGACTTCGCTATTAACCTAGGCGGTCTTCATCATGCTGGACCCGATTATGGCGAAGGTTTCTGTCTTTTCAACGATGTCGCCGTCGCGGCACAATATCTTCTCGATCAGGGGAAGAACGTAGTTATTTTCGATACTGACGCTCATCAAGGTAACGGTACGATGGATATCTTTGAAAAACATCCTAGAGTTCTTTTCATCTCTATGCATCAGGACCCTGCGACGCTTTATCCCGGTAGAGGCTATGTAAATGAGATCGGGGAGGATGAAGGTGAAGGTTTCAAAGTGAATATACCTATGCCTAGAGATTCTAGTTCTGCTGATTACCATCATGCGATAGAGGAGATAGTCAAGCCAGTTGTTCAGCAGTTTTCTCCAGATGTTTTCATAAGGAACGGTGGCTCTGATCCCCACCACGCTGATTCATTGACCGATCTAGGTTTAGACATGAAAGGACTCAAATACTTGGGGAAAATCAGCAGAAGTATGGCCGAAGACTCCGGTGCAGGATATATCGATTTGATGTTATCCGGTTATGGCCATAAAGTCGTCGAAGGTTGGAAAGCTATAACGATCGGTACTCTAGGGGTAGACGTTGAACTCCCTTCTGACGAAAAAATAAGTGATATAGATTACGATCCAAAGAAAAAAATAGTCGAGACTGTTGAGGAATTAAAAGACATACTTGGAGATTACTGGGATCTGTGAAAAGTCAAATCCTTGTGGTCACCTTACATCCTTTCGAAGTGACGATAACGGTGTGCTCCCGCTGGCTTATGATACCTTTCTTTTTTTCTACCAAAACAGGATAATTCATCACAGCACCGAACCTTCTCAATCTTTCTAGTAGTTTTTTGTATCCTTCGCCGTATCTTTTACACCACCGACCTGCAAAGGGCAGCTCATTAAAATTTTCCCGTATCCATTCGTAAAATTCGAGATCTTCTCCGCCGATATTCCTCTTCTTTTTAAGGATATATATATCTCCAGGTTCAGACTCCTTGACCCTTCCTTTTCC
>CAYXPD010000195.1:0-3008 GCA_964466995.1 uncultured Thermoplasmata archaeon
TACCTTCTCTCTCCATCCGGTTCGCTTTGGTCAAGAACTTTATCGGCGGCTCTCCTCTCAGCATGGAAAAGTCGCCAGCTAGGCCTGTGCTCATCGAGTCCACCTAAGCTTAGGGTTGAGGTATGCAGAGATCTTCGGCTCCATGATCTGAAAGTTTTAGATCAGGATATTCATCCTGGATTATGTCATGTATTATCTCAGCGTGTTTGACCTTCTCCTTGGCTAGGAATTGGAGGAACTCAGGATCCGTCCATGGTTTATACATCCCACCTGTTGCTGCTAGACCTTCACCCGGTTCGATCTTGAAGTAGCAGGGAGAAGCAACACGAGCCATCTCAGGCCCCTCGTAGAATCGATTGAAACCGCCCATGGATTCCGCGAGCTCGATATGGATGTCTATCGGGATATCGATAGCTTTCCTGATGGAGGCGAACATGGGTATGCTTATATCACCCAGTGGATTGAAAGTCCCTGCACCAAGGTCTTCTAATAGCTTCCCTCCGGCTGCATTTGCATGTCCCGCATAGATGGATACCTTGAAAGTTATATCTTCAGGTATCAACCCTTTCTTCTTGAGTTCATCTGCCAACCAAAGCATGCCTTCGTCAGTCACCAAAAAGCCCCTGAAACCAAAATCAATACATCTCTTTATGTCTTTGAACGCTCTAACGAGGTTATCAGATCCTCTGACTCTCAATCCAGATAACGCTCCTTCTGGCGTTGCGATCTGTCTCCCAGTATTCCAGCCTGATCTTGGACCAGGCGTTATTATGACTTCCATATCGTTGTCATGTGCGAGCTGTGCAAATTCTTCGAGTTCGTCATCGGTAAGATATGTACTACCCATCACAGTGCTGATCAGTCTATGTATAGGTATGTTCCTTTTCTCCCTCTCTTCTATCAAAGCTCTCAAAGTGGAAGGTCTTTCGATTCCCGAGATCTCCATCCGATAGTTTGCTCCATCCGGGAAGGTTTTGTCTGATTTAGGCAAGTCTTTTGGATCTTTGCTCGGTATACCTACATCTTCCATCGCTTCTAAAATTTCATCTATTTCGCTCATTATTTCCCAACCTTTTATGCGCTGCATCATTGCGATGTAAGTATATAATTTCTTTGTAGGAGTTATTTTTAAGAAAAAAGAAAGGGATTTTAGCCGACAAAGGAAGGCCGTTCAGATAGCATCTTGGGCAGAGGGATATCTCTAAAAGGCATATCTCCTTGTTTCTCTTCCAGCTCTGACTTGAAAGTCTCTAGTGCCATGGTTTTTTGTTTTTCTTCTCCTCTTATCCTGACAGATAATTGGCCGCTATCTACCTCATCTGGACCTATCACCACTACATAGGGTATCCATTCCTTTTCAGCCGATCTGATCTTCTTACCCACGGTTCTATCAGTATCGTCTATGTCGACTCTAGTGTCTTCGATCTTTTCTTCCAATCTCTTGACATAGTCGAGCTGGTCGTCCGATATCGGAACTAGTCTGACCTGAGTGGGAGCAAGCCAGTAAGGGAATACAGGCTTTTCTCCTTTTTCTTTTTGCTCAGCGGCCTGTTCTAAAAGGGTGAACATGACCCTCTCTATCGCACCGCTTGGAGAAAGGTGAAGGAGATAAGGATGTTTCTCTTCGCCTTCTTCGTCTACATATGTTATCCCGTACCTCTCGGCGTTTTCCACGTCCAGCTGATCGGTCACCAAAGCGCTGGCTCTACCCAGATTATCGAGATAGTTGAACTCGTATTTCATCACATAGTAGAAGAAACGTTCATCCCATATCTCTATCAATGCAGGTTCACCGTAGTTCTTGACAATCTCGACCAAGTGATCCTTATTTTCCTCAAAATAATCCTCGGTGCATCGGATACCTAGTTCGAGAGTATCTGGCAAATCTATGCCGATATGATTGAGGACTTTTATAGCTAGATCCATCCTGGTCATCATCTCTTTCTCGGCTTGCTCAGTGTTCCCACACATGGCGTGGCTGTCTGGCATCGTGAAGGCTCTCAACCGTCTAAGTCCAGTGAGCTCACCTCTCTGTTCCATGCGGAAAGAGTACCTAGTCAATTCGTAGAGTCTTATAGGTAGCTGTCTGTAAGAAACTGTCATATCATGACCCATCAAAAATTGGCCGAAACAGGCAGCGAATCTGAGAAAGACGTTTTTGTCTGGAGTTTCGATCTGATACTGCCTCTCCGGAAAGCGGTCAAGATATTTTTTCAATGTCGGATGGTCCATGTCGTACATAACCGGAGATTCGATCTCCATAGCACCGTATTTTCTGGTTTTTTCACTAACGAATTCTTCAAGGAGCCCCTTAATCATCCTTCCTTTAGGATAGTATCTCAGATTACCTGGATCCGATCCTGGTTCGTAATCCACCAATTCATGTTCTCTCATCAGATCTACGTGTGGTGACTTCCCACCCGCTTTTTCTTTCTCTCCAGCTTCATAAACGAAAAAATCTTTCAGATCTTCCTTTCCTTGGAAATCGTACCCCTTCACCTCATCACCGTCGACTTCGACTTCGTGAAAGGTACCGTCTTCTTCGAGGACTCCCCAACTGGATTCCAAAGTCTCTTCAGCCTCGAGGGCTTTTGAAACGACATCTTTTTCCTCTTCTTCCACAACTATCTCTTTTGAAAGCTCTGAAAGAGGATGGCCCTTACAACTCAATTGGAATGATTTATACCAGCCGAAAGGAGAGCGGTGGACATCGTATTCACTGCTAAGCTGTTCTTCTAAACCTTTTAGAACATCAACGGCGGTATCTGGATCAGAAAGTTCGGGGCTAAGATGAGCATAAGGATATATCATTATCTTCTTTATATCTAACTCTTCAGCTGTGCTTTTTATCTCCTCTATCCCTTTCTCTATAACTTCTTCTATCTTGCCCTGGTCTTTCTCTTCTACCGCGGTAAAAACGGAGAGACACTCTTCCATCTCCCCCTTTTTCATCTCCTCTTCTATCTCTTCGGCTACAGGAGTCTCTTTTTTGACTTCATACCTTAAAT
>CAYXPD010000196.1:0-1297 GCA_964466995.1 uncultured Thermoplasmata archaeon
GCATCTCTCCGCTCCTTCCATCGTAAAGTATCTCAGTACCATTAGATTTGAAACCGGCTTCTTTGAGAGACTCTTTCAGACCTTCTTCGCTTTCACCGCTGAAAGGAGTACTATCTATAAATCTACCTTCTAATGACCCTACTTTACCTCCGAGCATCTCCAGCATGTGGGCTACGGTCATTCTTGAAGGCATAGCATGTGGGTTGACTATAAGATCGGGTACTACGCCTTCTTCAGTGAAAGGCAGATCTTCGGGTTCTACAAGTTTGCCTATAACTCCCTTTTGACCGTGTCTAGAGGTAAATTTATCTCCTAGTTCAGGAATCCTCTGATCTCTTATCTTCGTTTTTACTACTCTACTACCGTCTTCAGATTCAGTGAGCATAACTGAATCTATCCAACCTTTTTCTCTAGGCCTCACTATCTCAGATGTTTCCCTTCTTTTCTGAGGAGCCATTAGATCGGTGTCTTCTTCAAGGAATCTAGGTGGCGATGTTTTCCCTACTATGACTTCGCCCCCGTCTACATTAGCCTCTGGACTTATCAATCCGTCCTTATCCAATTTGCTGTACTGCTGATCGCTTCTAGCCCCTCTGACATCGGGGTCTGGAATCTCGAACTTGTCCTCCTGACCGCCGGGGTACTTCCGTTCCTCAGCAGTATAAGTCCTGAAGAAAGTAGATCTACCTAACGCCCTATCTATAGAGGCTCTGTTCATGACCACAGCATCTTCCATATTATAGCCGTGGTAGGGCATGACAGCTACGACAAAATTCTGCCCGGCAGGTCTTTCGTTGTAGTTGACCAGATCCATCGTCTTCGTCTGCATTAGCGATAATTGAGGATAATGAAGAAGATGTTGTCTGGTGTCCGGCCTGGTCCTGTAGTTCGAAGCGTTCAATCCTAGAGCCTGTTTCATCATGTTAGCTCCCATAGAACATCTAGGGGCCGCATTATGTTCTGCGAACGGCACTAGACCTGTTGAAGCTCCGAGCATCAGGAGTGGATCGACTTCCATGTGGGTGTGTTCTTCCACGATATTTGATTCTACTTTCATCTCCCCACCGCATTTCCGACACTTGATTTCTGCTTTATCTTCGCCCTCACCCATGTTGGTCCATTTAACATCCGCTTCAGAGAGAGGTTCATCGCATTCATCACACATGCTCGGTATATCGAAAGGATAAAGTGCGACGTAGATATCCTCTTCCTCTTCAGCATCTATCCATTCAATAAAACCGTCTTCAAAGAGAGAATCGATGTCTCTTTTGCCCTCTTCGAGCTCCTCTATCACCTG
>CAYXPD010000196.1:1307-2626 GCA_964466995.1 uncultured Thermoplasmata archaeon
GTCTTCTATTATCAGCAGTGGTCTTCGAACTCTCCCTTCGTCAGAGTTCACGATCACTTCGTTCATATCTTCGTCAAATCTCAGATTTATCTGTCCAGAGATATCTCCTTTTCTTCTTTCATCTCTAACCCTTTCTACAAATCGGGAGGGCTCTGTAACCACTCCAACAAGGTCTCCGTTAAGATAGACTTTCGTAGAGGCTTCGCTCTCAGCCCCCATCTCTTTCAAACCTAGCTCATGTAGTTTCCATCGGACTTCCATGGCTTCCGTGCCCTTAGAAACGTTTATCATCAGGGCGGAGGTTTTAACCAGACCACAGTTCTGTCCTTCTGGAGTTTCGTTAGGACAGAGTCTTCCCCAGTGAGTCGGATGAAGTTCTCTAGCCTCGAAATGAGGTTGACTCCTGGACAAAGGTGATTTTACTCTTCGCAGGTGGCTTATAGCAGCCATGTTAGAAGTCCGATCGAGCAGTTGAGAAATACCTGTCCTGCCGCCGACCCAATTTCCGGTGGCCATAGCGTGTTGTAATTTATTGCTCAATAGATCAGGTCTTATAGATGATTTGATCCTGATATCTCCTTTCTTCCTATAATTTCTCTCTAACTGGTACTTGAGGTCTTTAAGCAGATTAACTACTGAAACTCTGAAAAGATCCGACATCAGATCTCCAGCTAGCTTTAATCTCTTGTTGGCGTAATGGTCTTTATCATCGGGTTCTCTTTCTCCCATGTAAAGTTCGAGTATCGCTCTCGCCATCCTTCCCAAGAATACAGCCTTCTTCATCCTGTTCTCTTTTTTGTCTCCAAGATGCGGGAGCAAGGACCTATCCAAGATCGATTCTATCTTTCTACGCCTGTATTCTTCGGCCTGTCCTGTAGCGAATTTTCTTTCGAGATATGCTAAAGCGTCCTCCTGGTCGTAAACACCATCTGGGGAGTACTCTTCTTCTTCCTGGCATCTCTCTATATTTGCGAACACAAGGCTCGCCATTTCAGGCTCAGTAACGATAGAATTGTAGATCTCCTCGTCCTTTTCCATCCCTAGGGCCTTCATCAATATGATCAGAGGTATCTCTCCTTGAGCTGAAGGCACTGAGACGTTTATCATGCCGTCCTTCTTTCTTTCAAGCCTAGTCATGGCTCTGAAACCGTGTCTTTGAGAAAATATCTTAGCCACTTCGTGCTCTCTCCCGTATTTCTCGTTGATCTCACACATGACCCTGTTGGTCGCCATGTCTTCAACTGCCATGAGATTTCTTTCAGTTCCGCCTATTATGAAATAACCTTGAGGATCTACAGGGTCCTCGCCGAGTTCAGTCA
>CAYXPD010000196.1:2636-3007 GCA_964466995.1 uncultured Thermoplasmata archaeon
ATTTGTCCTCATGAGACATCTCCATGAACTCTTTACTTTCCGGGTTCATGTTGAGGACTTCTTCTACGGTCTTGTCCAAGTGATTGGGATGAAGGTTGCATACCTTTGAGCCTATCATAACAGGAAGTCTACCTATAGATATCCAAACAGGTTCCTCTTCTACCCCATCTCTGATGATGCTGAATTTCATCTCTAGCTCAGCGTCATAGTATAGATCTCTCAATCTAGCTTCATTGGGTGTAAGTTTATGCTCGGAACCGCTTGCTTCTTTGATAGTCGGTTTCTTCATCCGTATCGTAGGCTCAGAGGTTGGAGGGATCCTACCGTCTTCTCCTCTTTTTCTTCCGACCCTTATCTGTATATCTTCACCG
>CAYXPD010000197.1:0-3006 GCA_964466995.1 uncultured Thermoplasmata archaeon
AAAGCCGTAGAGCTATATTGTATGATGGAAAAAAGAAAAACCAAATACAATTCTCTCGGTAAGAAGATTTCTGAAAGAAAAAAATCTGAAAAGAGCCGTAGGAAGAAAGAAGGCGGTTCTCCTCTACAAAGCGCTATAGTATTGTTGATAGCTTTCTTGATCGTATCTGCGTTATTTTTAGGACCTATTATGGATTTCTTTTACGGCCCTTGGGGTGCTGGGAGAGTGTATCCGGAGGAAGCTGATTACACTATCCGGAGAAGTGTAACTCTCGATAATTTGAGGGAAGATTCACTTGATTACAATTTAACGTTGGCTTTACCTTATAATATATCAGAAAAGGACATCCAGTATTTAGATGAGATGAGGTGGAATATCGAACCTGAATTTCATCAGAAATATGGATCTGAATGGAAATCTTGGGACCGTTGGATAGATCCTTTAGAGACGGAAGAGATAAAAGTAGATTACTCAGTGAGAACTACAACCGTCTCTTGGGATCATTCAAATGAAGAGTCGGGCGCTGTCGATGATATGCCTCAAGAGTTGAAAGATCAGTACAACAGGAACCAATGGCGATTGGAAGAGGATCGCAATGAAGACGGTCAGTATGATTGGATGATCCAGCCAGAGCATCCTGATATAGAAAACTTAGCTGAAGAGATAGTTGAAGGTGAAGATACCGTATACGGGAAGTCTAGAGCTATATATGACTGGATAAATGAGAATATAGAATATGAAATTGGTGGGTCTGGATTACCTAAGCATGCTGCGTGGGTATTAGAGGACGGTACAGGTGATTGCGATGAGCAGTCATTCTTATATGCTTCATTATCTCGAGCAGTCGACATACCTGCTTGGATGGAACTCGGCGTTCTTTACGATCGCGGAGGTCAAAGATGGGGAGGCCATGGTTGGATAAGGACTAAATTTGTTTGGGAAAACGGTACTACTAGATGGATCAATATAGACCCAGTGAATGACCAGTTTTATTTTAGAGACGCTTTACGTTTCACCACATGGGTAGACGATGGAAAGGAAGGCCATCTTGAAGATTTCTATTATTATCTAAGTTGGAGGGGAGGAGAAGACGATCTCCGGGTAACGAACAATTTTGAAAATGTGAAAATGGAAACTGAAGGAAGGGTGATACCTGAACGTGGATGGGCTATTCCTGGATTTAGGTTGACGATAGGAGTCCCCGCTGTGATAAGTTCTGTTATTGTTCATTCGATTATCAATGACAAAAAGAATGGTCCCGACTCCCGCATTTGAATTTGCATTCTAGAAGTGTATTGTCTGCAAAAAATTTCGTCAAGTCTAAAAGGAATTCTAAAAAGAAATCTTCTGATAGCAGGAATAAGTTCCTGTGTAATTTAAGTGGTGATGACAATAATGATTCTATGACACTAAAAAACGTACAAGTTAAGAAGATAGGATTTCTATCGTGTCGTTATAAGGGATGAGCAAAAGAAATCCTGTGTCATTTTAAATAAGAAACGTTGGATGGGATATCGACTAAATTCTACAGAATAAAAATTTTTGTTGTCTTAGATGAAGGTTTTGGTTAAAGGGCTCAGTAGAAAAGGCTCCTAATTAGGAGAAATAATTGGTAATATAGCAGAAAAACATCTGGTTGACCTTCGTAAAAAATGATTGTTATAACTTTAGATCGGCTAGAACAAAGGTATTCTACAGAGCCCCATAATCAAAATAATCATATATCAGATATCTATCCAAGATTAATAACTTTGTTATTTTCTATAGCCTGAACGCCGAGGGAAGAATAAAATCCTCCTTCAATGTCAACTCACTCAAAACATCAACATCTTATTAATCATCTACGAACTTCCCTCCTTAGATCCGTCTCCAAAAAGCTCTAACGACATTTTATAGATCGGCGTTTCAAACCAATCCCTATCTCTGATTAACTTATCGAGTTTGTTTTTAGCTTCATCGTTGCTCAACCGATCTCTCTTCACCAGCGCTTTCAGGACGATAGGAGAGATCACAACTTCGGTTGAAGCTATGTTTTTGAGGAGGGGAAGAGCTCTGACGTCGTCAGTTATCAAAAACTCAGCGTCCGTCTTTCTAGCCAGAACAGCACAGGATCCTTCGCCCTTATCGATCTTGCCGTGATCGAATTCACCGGCCTCTCCTACCTGTTGAACATTCAACCGATCTTTTTTCTCTAACCATCTCTCTGCAACGTCCGCCTCTAGATCATCGTAACCGCTCAGTTCCTCCAGCTCATTTATTATCGCATCAGATGTATGAAGATCGAATTCGTCCAACAATATCTCGACACAATCGCAAATCCCGAGCGATATGAAGGCACTTGTATCCAAAACCAACATGGGATCTCTCCTCAAAGTTCAGAGAGTTCTTCGGCCAGTTCGTCTCCCCGGTCTAATATATCCTTAGAGGTTTTCACCGCTTCTGCGTCCTCTCGACCAAGGAACTTCTTCAACATCTCGTAGTCGATCTCGCCGTCCAAGTACAGCTCTATCACCCTTTGCTTGAAATTCTCGTCAACGATCTCGTGCAGGTGTTCGTCCAAAGCCTCTTTCACTATCTCCGTCCGGTTCTTATGCTTCACTCTGGCCGTGACGTCCGCCATATCTATCAATTCCTCGGGAAGTCTGAAATTGACCCTTTTCGATCTATCCTTGCTGTTGGTAGACATACATATGTACAATGTATGTACAAATAAATAAATCTTTTCTTTCTAAGTACTCTGATTCAATCAGGTCTTTAAGGTCTAGGATGAGTACGAAGTTCAGTATTAAGAGAATGTCTCTGAATCTTAAAACAAATAAAGGTAGAATAAGTTCAAATATAATGGAAGACATAACTCATGGTCAATTCATTATGTCCTCCACTGCTAGTTAAGGACATATCTGAATTACAGAAAGCATATGTCCTTAACTATAAAAAGGGAGTTAGAATGTAAAAAAGTCCCGACTCCCGGATTTGAACCGGGGGCTTGGTGATTTCCGCGGGTGA
>CAYXPD010000198.1:0-3001 GCA_964466995.1 uncultured Thermoplasmata archaeon
CTGGATTCGTTTGTAAGCATGTATCATTTTACGAGGTGATTAAGTTGACATCCTCTTATAAACACACCAAAAATATAAAAGGGAACAAGTGGTTATTATTGTTTATTAAAAGGAGAACAATATATGTGGGCAAAACATATTATACGCAAGAATAAAAAGAAGACGGTTATAGCCGTTTTATTAACGACTTTGTTAGTGGTCATTGGAACAATCTTCCCTGCGACTTTTGCTTTTGGAGAAAGTGAGTCTTTTGAAGAAAAGGATACGTTAATCCTAGGTTATGCGGAGAGTGATGAAGAGGTCAAAGAATTGAGCGGATATGGAGAGATTCTAGATCATTATGGACGGAATGTCCTTCTTGAAGTAAATGAAAATGTTATAGAAGAATTAAAATCTAATCATCGAATAAAGGATTTAGACCATCGAAATGAGCTTCTTATAAAGGGGAGTGAGTTCGACACTAATCAGGGTATGCCTGAAATAGATGATGATCTCAAGATGGACGATTACGACTCTGAAACTGAAGGCTTATACCTAGTGGATTTGATAGGACCTGTAAACCCTGAGTGGAGAGAAACATTAGAAGAAAATGGTGTTGATATATTAAACTATATTCCTAACTATGCCTATCTAGTAAGGATGACACCAGAACAGGCAGATGATTTAAAAGACCTTTTCTTCGTCGATTGGATCGGGATTTACCAACCAGAATTCAAGATCGCTGAAGGTGTAGAACCTGGTTTGGTTTCGGTATCCTTTTCCGGTGGAGAGAGATCGATAATAAAAATAACTGATGAAGATCAGCTTGTTGAGCTAGCGAATCGAAACGACGTTTATTATATAAACCAATTCATCCAGCCCGAATTATATGACGAGATGGCTACTCAAACGATAGGCGGAGGTCTCTGGGTATGGGATCCTGAAGAAGATCCGGACAGTACTTATAGAGGATACGGAGATTATGGTTCTCTAGCCACTCAACTGGGCCACGACGGAGATGGAGTAATTGTTGCCGTAGCAGATACTGGTCTAGGGGATGGAACTATCGATGATGCTGGACATCCTGATTTTGAAGGTAGAGTAATAGGAGGTTACGACTACGAGAGCGGGTCTTATGATGAAGGCGAGTGGAATGACGAAAATAGTCATGGGACCCATGTCGCGGGTTCAGTAGCTGGACACACTCATGGTGGTACAGAAGAAACGATATACGAAGATTATTATACCGCTGAAGGTACAGCGCCTGGAAGCGGACTTTTTGCAGTCAAGATATTCGATGATGATGGAGAATGGATCGCTGGAAATGATTATCATGAGATAGTTGAGATCCCTAAACAGGCCGAAGATGCTTACATCCACTCTAATTCCTGGGGTGCTGACACTGAAGGAGAATACAGTGCCTCGGACGAAGATTTCGACCGTGCGGTTAGGGATGCAAATCGAGACACAGATGAAAACGAGCCCATGATTATAACTGTAGCAGCGGGAAATGAAGGTCCCGATACAAACTCAATAAGTAGCCCAGGTAACGCAAAAAATGTTATCACGGTTGGTTCCACCGGGAATTATCCGTATAATAGCCCTGAAGAAGTCTCTAGTTTCAGCTCCCGCGGATGGACAGACGACAATCGGGTTAAACCAGATGTTATGGCTCCAGGTGATTACGTATATTCGACCGAACCTGATGGGACTTACGGGGTCAAATCAGGGTCTTCTATGTCTAATCCAGCAGTATCAGGGGCTGCAGCCTCTATTGTAGATTGGTATAATAATACCTACGGAACGAATCCTAATCCTTCGATGGTCAAGGCTTTGATGATCAATACTGCGTATGATCTTGCTAACGAACAGGACGAGACTGGAGAAAATACTCCTTACATTCCTAATCAAGACGAAGGATGGGGGATGGTCAATCTTCCAAATATCGTTCATACCGACGTTAATATGATGTTAGAGGACGAAGACTCACTAATCGAAACGGGTGATGTCAACGAGTACGAAATAGAACAAGACGATGAAGAAAAACCACTCAGGATAACATTAACGTGGACTGACGCAGCCGCTGAGGGTGATGACCCAGGCCCTGGTCCTGGTCCACCTTTAACTCTGTCGGAGAAGACCCTTAATAACAATTTGAACCTCGAAGTTGAATCACCTAGCGGTGAGATCTATAGAGGAAATAACCTTGTAGAAAGCTGGTCGGTACCTGGAGAGGATACTTACGATACTTTTGACACGGAGGGAGATGGTTGGGATGACGTGAATAATGTACAGAATGTCTACTTACGACCGGATGATGTTGAATATGGAACCTATACTGTCAGAGTAATAGGAGAAGATGTGCCTTCCGACGCCAATAATGACGGTGATGCTAATCAGGACTATTCCCTTGTCAAATGGAACGCAGTCGAATCGTTACCAGGACCTTTACCACCTACAGACCCTCGTCCTGAAGACGGAGCGATAGGAATAGAAACCGATGCAAATCTTAGCGTTCGTGTTGAACATGAAGAAGAAAATAACATGAACGTGTCTTTTTATGACGCTTATGATGACAGTTTAATTGGTAATGAGACCGACGTCCAAAGTGGCGATCGAGCTAATGTAACCTGGGACGGTCTAAAAACTGGAAGCAAATATCATTGGTATACAGTAGCTGATGATGGAAATCAAACAGCCACCTCAGAAACTTGGAATTTTACAACTGAAGGAGAAAACTATACTCTTATTATAGAATCAACAGAAGGTGGTGATGTTACGGAACCTGGAGAGGGCGTCTACGAATATGAACCCGGAACAATCGTCGATCTAGAAGCAAAACCAGATGACGGATTTTTCTTCGTAAAATGGAAAGGTGATAACGCAACAATAGAGGATCCTACTGGGAACCAAACTTCTATAGAGTTATTGGGTAACTACACTATCACCTCTGTTTTCGAAGAGGGGACTTATAGCTTAAATATAAACTCTACTGAAGGTGGAGAAGTCACCGATCCAGGCG
>CAYXPD010000199.1:0-2977 GCA_964466995.1 uncultured Thermoplasmata archaeon
CTGATCTTTTTTGAACTTTTTATTTCAACATACACCTCGTTCCGTTCTACTGGCGCATCCACATAGATGTCTTCCACTCTGTCATCGGACAGAAGAGTTTCTAAAACTCCGTAGCCGGCGGTATATTTAGCTAGGATCTGAGATAACCTTTTCATCTCTTCGAGTTCTCTTCTCCTGTTTTCATCCAACTCTAGATCCTGAGATCCTCGTTGTATCAGAGACATCCCTTTGTTCTCGATATAATTCTTTATCCTCCCTTGCTCGCTCAGATCTGGATCGGATGAAAAACTATCTACTAGCGCTTCTTTCATCTTTGATACCAATTTAGCCTTCGCTCTTTTCATCTGATATTCGGGAGGAAAGATATGATAGAGGTCTTCGGTTTCCTCTCTCAATCTCAACAATTGAACTTGGGTATTTTCTATTTTGTATTCCTCTACCAGTTCGGCCTGGGAAGGCGGTTTAGGTTTAAGCCAGGTATGAGAAAAACTGGGTCTAACCCCCTCTGTCTTTTCAATAGATCTTTTCAGACCTTCCACTACTCGCTCTCCGTCCGTACTTTTGAGATCTTCAAAAATATCTTCTGACTCCATGATAATTCACCCTTTTATACCGAAACCCTCAGCGAAGACGTCCGATTTCAATTTTAGAGCTTTATCAGCTATGATATCCAATTCCTGTTTTAGGTCCCTTTCACAACGTTCACACCTACTGTTTTCCTCTAGTGAATCTTTCAAAATAGGAAGCCTTTCGTAGATTATACCTGGGTCAGAGATGAATTCATCTTTTAACTCCGGGTAGAGGGAAGAAGGTCTGATCTCACACCCTTCACATCCATCTCCTTCCGGCACTCTAGAAGAAAAACTCTCTAGCTCGTTGACTATATCTCTTAATTGGGTGAGAATATCCACCTGATTTTTGTCGAGTCTTTTTTCTATGAAATCAGAGATCACAACGGATTCGATCTTGTAAACTTCATTTAAAGCTAGGATCAAACCTGGTACACAATCCTTAAAATGAAACTCATCACTACATTCTTTACATTTGATCGTGAGCGTTCTTTTTTCATTATTTTTACTTTGAGCGTGATCACAAGACACTATCTCTGAGTCATCCATCATCTCACTTGAAAACCGGCAAAGGATAGTTTGTAATATAATTTGGGACTTCCTTTTTAAATCAAGAGATCCTGAATTCTATAGAAAGTTATTTGAGAGGTTCTGCCTCGATACCGTGTTCTTTTTCTACAGCCTCCGCAAACTTTTCGGCGGAACCGTGGACCGTGAAAACTTTATTCGGGTCGCACCTCTCCACGAAATCGAGGAGTTCGTCGAAACCTGCATGGTCTGAAAAAGGAAATTGTGAATCTATCTCCATGGAATTGTAGAAAGGGAAAAAAGCGCACCAGCCGGAAAGATAAGTTGTACTACCGCCGGACTCTTTGGCAGATCTAACGATATTTCCGGAAGGTTTTTTCAATTCACCTGGTGGAACGACGGCTGTATAATTTCCTTCGGGTCGGTCCCAGATTTCGTATTCCAAGCCTACATCGTAGCTGTTATAGACTTCAGATATCTCACCGATCTTTTCTGTGGTATAGGGTACCTCTCCTATTTCATTCAAAAGAGCTATGACCTCTTGTGCTTTTCCGAACTGGTAAGCTCCGAATACGATCGGTCCTTCCTCTATCTTGTGTTCCGTCCATGCGATCAGATCTTCGGTCACCTCTCCTTTAGGCGGCAACTGGTACTCGCTCTTTCCATAAGTGGATTCGATTATCAAGGTCTCGCAGTCGTAGGGTGCCGCTCTTTTGCAGGTCTTTCCGCCGTGCGGGTTGAAGTCACCGGTATAGAGCACGTCGTCGACTTTGACCATCGCGGACCCGAAGACATGTCCCGCGGGATAGAGCGTAACCTCGAAACCATTTATATTTTGCTCAGAACCATACAGTATCTCTTCTCCTCTCTTTTCTCCTTTCCTCGCTTCTAAGATATCGAGAGTAGGAGGTGTCATGTATGAATCTTTGACAAGATGATCTAGATGTCCGTGGGTTACGATCCCGTTCTTGACCTGTTTTGAAGGGTCCAATATTATTTTTCTTTCATCCTTTTCTATCGCTATTCCGCTCTGATGTTCTATCTTCATCTTTTTTCTCCTCAGGTTTGTATTCAAAGCTGTATCTCGTTGGTATTCTCCTTTCCAAGGTCGTCCAGTAAGGACATTTTTCACACTTGTATCCGAGAGTTACAGACCCGCCGAATATGGTTTCATTTCTCCTCTTCTCAAGCTTGTTCCCGCACACTGGGCATTTTCCTTTGAGTGAATCTTTTTTATCGCTTTTCCTGGCGTAGATATCGGTTTTGATGAATGGAGCGGTGACTGCAAGTTTCCTGATCCGTCCAAAACCGACAGTGTAATCCGGGTCTTTGTTCTGCAGCTCGCTCAGGACCAGTTTTCTCAACTTGTTGAGAGAGTTGATGCCCTTGTTCCTCCTCATCACGTATCTGATCGCGTCCTGAACTTCCTCATCGCTCGGGATGGAGTAGGACATCGAAGGGATATATGTATAGTTTTACTTATCTATTTGGTCCGATGGAGCTTGAAGTTCATCTTTTGAAAAAATATCTGTAGTCAATTTTTTCAATGATGTTTTACTTGAATTTAAGCATAAAATTCATAAAAATAAACCACAATTAATCCGAGGACTCCGGAGGAAGTAGATTGAACGAAGTTTCCTCAGGCCAAGTAACATCGACTCAGATCTTTTCTATTGGTAGTGATTCTACCGATTCAGATTTCATTCAGGATTATATAGATTCCTTTTTCCCTCCGGCGGATTCTGAAGAGGTGATAATAGAAGAAGATCCGAATGAAGACGAAGATGATGACGACGGTATACCCGATTCGGTGCCGGACGAGATCGGCGATGTTATCGAGGAACTGGAGTTCTCGGATATGGAAGAAGAAGAAGACGCTT
>CAYXPD010000200.1:0-2971 GCA_964466995.1 uncultured Thermoplasmata archaeon
TCCTATAGCTAAATTGGCTGTTGGGAACGGAGTAAATCTAGTCAGCACTATGTATCTCCAGGATCCAAAAGAAATGGATCCTAAAAAGATAGAGTCTAGAGAAAACTTTTTAGCAGAACTCGACAAAAAGGCTAAAGAAAAAGGGATAATTGTTTTACCCGAGTTCGGCTTAGACCCTGGACTTGATCTAGTACTGGCGAAACAAGCTGTTAGAGAACTTGATGAGGTAGATGAACTTTACTGTTACGGCGCAGGTCTCCCTGAATATGAAGATGCGGATAATCCATTAAAGTACAAATTCACATGGTCTGTTGAAGGATTACTAAAAACCTATAAACGTCCCGCTCGGGTTCTGAAAGATGGGGAGATCATTGATATCAAAGGTGATGAGATATTCTCAAGTGAGAATGTTCATGAACTCGATCTTGATGAATTCGAAGGTTTTTTAGAGTGTTATCCTAACGGAAATAGCTTAAAATACGCTGAAAAGCTGAATCTTAAGGATGAGCTAAAAAGTATAGGACGATACACCTGTCGATGGGAAGGACATACTGATTTTTGGAGAAAGATGGTAAAAAGTGACTTTTTAGACGATGAGCCGATAGAGGTCGATGGAAAAAAGGTGAAGCCAGTAAAATTTGTAGCAGAACTTCTGAAATCGCAGGATAAATTTTGGTTAAAAGATGACGAAAGAGATATGATTTTGATTCGAGTTGACGCACGAGGAATCCAAAATGAAGAAAGTGTACAGAACCTTTACAAATTGATAGATAAAAGAGATCTTCAAACTGGTTTTACTGCCATGCAGAGAACTGTAGGTTTTACAGCGAGTATAGGAGCTCAGTTGATATTAGATGGCGAGATAGATAAAGAGGGAATTCTATCACCTACTGACATCGATCTAGCTTTGATATCTAGAGAAATTGAAAATAGGGATATAGATATAGAACACCATATCGAGCGAGAGGACAATAAAAACCAAACTTCAAAAATCCGATAAATTTTCTAGTACCTTACAGGTAGTATTTATCCCATTTTTGAAATATTTCAATTTTAGATTTTCATCCGGAGAATGGTTGTTTTCATCCGCGTTTGCATAAGGCACTACTATACAATCTATTCCTAACTCTTCTGCAAATACGTATGAAGGAAGAGATCCTCCGGCTGCGGGCTTCAAAATAGGGTCTTTCTCCCATCCATATTTCACAGCGTTCATTATTGGTTCAACATACTTAGATTCTAAATCGGTCCGGTAGGGCTTCATACTATCGTGACGGATTATTTTAACGTTTGCAGTTTTAGATTCATGTTTTCTCACATGATCTGAAAATTTTTGAAATATATCGTCTGGATCTTGGTCGGCAACCAATCTTATACCTATCTTAGCTTTTGCTTCAGAAGGGATGATAGTCTTTACACCTTCTCCTTCATATCCGCTGTTAAATCCTGCGATGTTCAATGTAGGATAATAGATCACTTTTTCATGGTAGGAGTCTCCAGGACCTTCAGAAAAATCTTGAATATCTAAATCTTGTTTGATTTTATGTTCATCTAGAGGTATGTTTTGAAGTACTTTTTTGTCTTCTTCCGTTATCTCTAGAACATCGTCGTAGAAGCCATCTATAGTGATCTTACCTCTTTCGTCTTTCATACTGTTCAAAATCCTAACAAGTTCCCAACTTGGATTGGGGATTGGTCCACCGTAAATACCTGAATGCAGATTTCTATCAGCACCTTTAGTTTGAATTTCAAGGTATAAAAGCCCTCTTACACCTAATACAATTTGGGGCCTATCCGATTCATCTATTGGCCCGTCCGATATATAAGCGAGATCGGCTTCTATTTCTGATTCAATTTCTTTTATTACTTGTCTTAGGTGAGGACTACCTGTCTCTTCTTCACCCTCTAAAACTAATGTTACATTCATGGGTAAAGAGTTGCATTCTTTAAGGGCTTTTACTGCACATAGGTGTGTGAACCACTGGCCCTTGTTGTCACCTGCTCCTCTCGCATAGATACGTTTTTCCTCCTTTTCGTCTTCTCTGATATCGGGTTCGAAGGGCGGAGAGGTCCACTTTTTAGTATCGACAGGTTGAACATCATAATGACCATATATCAGCAGAGTTGGATTATCATTATCGGGGTCATCATCGACGAATGCTTTGGCCATTATCGAAGGTTGTCCGGGAGTCTCAATTTTCCTTATCTCGTCGAATCCATATTTGCTACAGAGGTTTGAACCAATTCTGTACATTCTTCGACACCTTCTGAGGTAGTACTTATAGAAGGTTGTGAGAGCAATCTAATCAAATCCTCAAGATAGTTCCCAAAATCTTCTTCTATATGCTCCTTGACTGGAATTTCTACCATAATAGTTCTATTATATATCCATGAAGACTCTTATATATCTTCTCTTTTTCCAGACTCAAAAAAGAAAAATTGTAAATAGTCTTTTAGAGTTTTGAATCTGATTTGATAACAACATTATCAGGAGGAAAATCTGATGGAAGATGTTATGAAAGAATTTAGCTTTGAGATGCCAACAGAAATCGAATTCGGAGTCAAAAAGATTGAAATCATACCTGAAAAACTTGAAGAGTTGAATATAGAAAAACTATTGATAGTCACTGATGAAGGTATCAGAAAAGCTGGTATTCTGGACAAGATAGAAACCGATCTGAAAGAGATAGATTACGAGATTTATGATGGTGTGGAGCCTAATCCCAAGGATTTCCACGTGGAGGAAGGTGCAGATTTCGCAAGAGAATTTGATCCAGATGGTATCATGGCCTTAGGAGGGGGTAGCCCTATAGATTGTGCTAAAGGTATAGGAGCCATGCTCAGCGGAAAACAGGAGGATATAGATCAGTATTATGGAAAAGAAACTGTTGAAGAAGAGATTTTGCCATTCATCGCTGTTCCAACCACAGCGGGAACAGGTAGCGAAGTTACTTTCTCCTCGGTAATAACG
>CAYXPD010000201.1:0-2953 GCA_964466995.1 uncultured Thermoplasmata archaeon
GAGATGGCAGCTAAAGCAGGAGCAGACATAATCGGGATTTTGGGGGCTGCTGATGATGAGACCCTAAAAGAGGGTATCAGAGCTGCCCGAAATTATGATTCTGAAATATTTGCTGACCTGATCCGAGTTGAAGATCAAGTAGAAAGAGCCAAAGAAGTAACGGAACTAGGGGTAGATTATATCGGTGTTCATATCGGTATAGATGCGCAGATGAAAGGAGAGGATCCAGGAGAATTGGTTGAAAAGGTATCTGATGCGACCTCTTTACCGATCGCTGTAGCTGGAGGATTAAACTCTGAAACAGCGCCAGAGATGGTAGAAAGAGGTGCAGATATAATAATCGTCGGAGGAGCTATAGTAAAAGCTAGGAATGTTGAGAAAGCCGCAGAAAATGTAAAAAAATCTATCAAAGAAGGAATTTCCATTGAATCTGAAGTCAAGAAAAAACGTGGTGCTGAAGAAATAAGAGAGGTTTTTCAAGAAGTTTCCACTCCAAATATCTCTGATGCGATGCATAGAGAGCCTTGTATGAAAGGCATAACCCCTTTCACTACTAGTGGGAAAAAGATAGTAGGTAAGGCCCTCACTGTTAAAACCGTAGATGGAGATTGGGCGAAACCAGTTGAAGCGATAGATGAAGCAGATGAAGACCAGATCATAGTTATAGACGCTGATGCTGGAAGAACTGCTGTTTGGGGCGAACTAGCCTCATGGTCTTGTCAGCAGAAAGGTGTCCAGGGAGTCGTAATCGATGGCGCTGTTAGAGACGTGGGAGATATAAGAGAGATAGGATTTCCGGTCTTCGCAAGATATAGAGCCTCTAATGCAGGTGAACCCAAAGGTTACGGTGCCTTAAATGACGATATCGTTTGCGGTGGAAGGAAGGTCAGAACGGGAGATTGGATAGTGGGTGACGACAGTGGAGTCATGGTTGTTCCGAAAGAAGAAGCAGTTCAGATAGCGAACCGGGCTCTTGACGTGATGGAAAAGGAGAACAGGGTCAGAGAGGAAATAAAAGAAGGCAGGACACTCTCCGTGGTTATGGAATTGGGAAAGTGGGAGAAGAAATAGATATCATCTTATTTCTAGATCACTAGACCGTATGATCTCAAGCCCTGATTTATCTGCCCAAGTTTTGACTCTCTTTCTCTCTTTACCAGAAGTGCTACTTCTGTCGAAATAGACATATTCAACATTAGGAGTTTTCTCAACCGCTTCTGAGAAACTTTTTTTATTTAGATATTTCATCCCCCATCCCGGCACAATATGGCCCAAAGCCACCTTACGGCTCTTTGCTAACTCGGTAAATCGTGGTGTGTAGTGTCCCCCACCTATGCAGATAGCTACAGGTTTTTCTTCCTGACTTCTATCCTTGACTTCTATCACCGTATCTGCTATAACTTCTCCCGCTCTCTCATCTTTCCAAGAATTCAGGTCGCTTCCTATTTCGATATAATAAGTAGGAGTTTCAAGAAAAGGTCCATGGTGGGTGGCTTCGAAAGAAATATCGTACTCGTCTTTGACCCCTTTTTTCTCAGCTTCTTCTCGTAATATATGGAATGCTTCGGTCATCCCGTGAGGCGAAGATGGAACCAATCTACCTTCTTTCCCACCGTATTTAGCTTCTCCAAAGTTCCCGATAGGATGTACTGTCAGTGAATCGACACCAGCTTCAGAAGAGTGCTTTGAGATATAGATAACCTCATCCAATTCTACGCCTAAATATCTCTCGATCTTCTTATCTATCTCATCGAAATAGATATGACGTTTATCGATAGTTACAATCAGATCATCTTCTCTCTTATAGACCGGATTTTCACGCCATCGGTCAAGTTCCTTCCAATCAAGTTCAAGTAGTTTAGACAGTATATTCTTACTCGCTTCGTCCTGTGTTGACGAGACTATCAGTCTCATAAGGGAGGTTAGTCAAACCGATCTCATAAAATTTTTGTTCTAGAACTTTTAAATTGAAAGAATTAGAGTTATATATCGAAAAGTCATAGGTTAAACCATGGATACGGAACTAATTGAGGATATCTGGGAAGAAAGCCCTAAATCTGTGGATGAACTTGAGAAATTATCTCTTCATTCTGTCCTTTTGGTTTTGGCAGGATATATTTCTATAGGTATTGGGACTCTGCATTTTCTACTTACCATCATGGATAGATTCGAATCTTTGAAAGTTTTCCAATTGTTGATAAACCTTATTTTTGGCTTTATGCTCCTGCTTTCTTACTATGAACTAGATTCTGATCCTAAAAGGTGGAGTATATTGGCGGGTATCTTTTCTTTAATCCTGATAGGATTGGGAGGCATAGTAGGAGGTCTAGCAGGACTTGTAGGTTTCATAGGAGCATTACTTGGTTTCCTATCTACTATGGATAAGAGTTTTGACATATGAACAAGAAGATTAATTACACACCCTGTCTTATCTTTCCTAGGTGAACAATTGAAAAAGAAAAGGATAACTGAGATCGTTATAGATCTCATGAATATCTCAGCTCAAACCTCGCCTAAATCGTCAGGTAATTTTTTAGATACTATGGTTCTAGATGAATCTGAAAAAGAGATGCTGACAGAGGAACTGTATCAACTTTCTGATGAGTTTCAGGATGAGACCTACAGTGAAGAGGGAGACTTAGTCAATTCATCCGACGAAGTTCTCCTCATCGGTTTAAAAGATCATCCTTCATTGGGTTTAGACTGCAGAGCTTGTGGATTTGAAAGTTGCGAAAATTTCGATGATGCCGACCATACAGAAAAAATATTTGAAGGCCCCAACTGCATTTTTAAAATCTTGGACCTCGGGATATCTATCGGACACGCTTTGAACACGGCTGAAACCCATAATATTGATTATCAGATATCCATAAAAGGCGGTCTAGCTGCAAAAAGTCTAGGGTTGATGGATTCACGAGTCTGTTTAGCTGTACCGATACACGTCATCTCGGAT
>CAYXPD010000202.1:0-2936 GCA_964466995.1 uncultured Thermoplasmata archaeon
ATAGATGGCCGAAGAAGAGATAGATGAGTGTCCAGTATGCGGTGCAAAATTGGATGAAGGGGCAAAAGAATGTCCTGAATGTGGTGAGCCGATAATAGTAGAGGATGAAGGATTTGAGTGCCCAATATGTGGCGCGGAATTGGAAGAAGAGGCTGTGGAATGTCCAGAGTGTGGAGAATCTTTTATAGAAGATGAAGAAAGAAGGAAGGCTATTGAACAACTCACCGATATATCTGGTCTTGGAACAGAGAGAGCTAAAAAACTTTATGAAGAGGGTTTCGAAGACCCTAGAGATGTTTTAGATGAAGGGATGGAAGGATTAGCAGGTATTGATCAAGTAGGAGTAAGCACTGCTGAAAAAATACTTGATGGGGCGGAAGAACTTTTAGAGGAAAGAACTGAAGAGGAAGAAGATGAAGAAACAGAAGAAAGCATCGTTGAGCCTATTGAAGAACCTACAGGAGGTACAGAAGAACTCGAAGAACCTATAGAAGCCACAGAAGAAGAAGAGACTGAAGAAGAGCTAGGTGTGGTCGAGTCAATAACTGAGGATTTCGTAGATATCTCAGAGGAAGGTACGGAAGAAGAGAAAGAGGAAGGAAAACCTAAAAGAGTGATAATTGGAGACGATATCCGGGAAAATTTAGGAGATTTGATTCCTATTTTGGCTTCATTTTTGATACCATTCTTTTTGTTGATCTTAGCTGGCTCAGAACTAGTATTGTCTCTACTTGACTATACATCAGTTTATCCGGCTCAGCCCCTGTATTATTTTACCCCTTTCCCATATATAGTTCCTTCATGGATAGCTTCCTTGATTTTTTCCTTTTTGATCGTTGTGGGTCTTTTTATCACGACATGGAAAGGATTTATATTCAGCTCATTACCGTCTTTAAAGATCGACAAAAACATGATTTTTCTCTCTGCAATTTTCTCTGCTGTTATAACCCTTTCGCTTGGACTTCACATTTATTATCAGGAGATCTACCTAGGGATTTTATTGACTATTATAATCTTGGCGCTATCCCTTTTTATGCTAGTAAACCAGCTTGCACTCTTGATAAAGAGAAACACTTCTTTTCCTAAAATTGAGGAAAAAAAAGGATGTCCCGAGTGCGGCGAGGTTATGTCTTTAGACATAGAAAATTGCCCTTGGTGTGATGCAAAGGTAGCTGTGCTAGAAGCAAAACTATCAATGGTAGATGAAGAAACATGGTCCATCTCTTTTTCCTCTGTTAAAGACAGATTTGGAGGCGCGATAAAAAATCTGAGAGAAAAGACTATCTTTGAAGAAGGGGAAAAAGAGATAGTGGAGGAAGGCATCTGTCCGACCTGTAGATCGGTTATACCCTCTGACTCAGAAGAATGTCCTGAGTGTGGTGAAGAATTAGAGCAACCTGAAAAAGAATTAGAGAAAGAAGAATTTGTGGAAAGCGAGTTAAAAGACCTTGAAGAGGAATTGAAGGAAGAAGAAGTTGAAGAAGTCTCATTCGTCTGTCCTAGATGTGAGGCGGAGATAAAGGAAGAAGCTACAGAATGTCCTGAATGTGGAGAATCCTTAACTGAAGAGGATGAAAAAGATAAAGCTATAGATCAACTCACTGAGATATCTGGGTTAGGAGAGAGTAAGGCAACAAAACTTTATGAAGAAGGTTTTAGAGACATTGAAGATATTTTGGAAGGAGGGATGGAAGGGCTTGCATCTATCGATCAAATAGGTGTAAGGACAGCCGAAAAAATACTTGATGAAGCGGAAGAGCTTATTGAAGAAAAAATGATTGAAGAGGAGCCTGAAGAGGGGTTAGATGAGGAACTAGAAGATGAGAGGGAAGAAAATATTGAGGAATCCGAGGAAGAAGTGGAAGGGGAAAAAGCTGGATTTACTCAGAACTTCGCTGATATCGCTGATTCTATCCGTGATAAATTATCTTCTTCCATGTCTTTAATACAAAAACAATTTAGTAAATTGCCTAAAAAAATTAAAAATTTGAAGTCTTCAAAAGAAGAAGAGTTCGAGAAAATAGAGGAAATAGAAGGTGAGGAGGAAAAAGAAACGGTTGATGAAGAAACAGAAGAAGAGGAAAAGGAAGAAGAAAAAGAGAGAGTAGAGGATGAGAAAAAAAGTTCTTCTTTCCATTCTTATTCATCACGTCCTTTTAAAACTGATGAAGATGAAATAGAAGAGGAAACAGGAGAGGAATCTGAGGCAGTCTCATTCATCTGTCCCATTTGTGATGCAGATTTGAAAGAAGATGTCGATAAATGTCCGGAATGCGGAACGGTTTTTGTTGAAGAGGGAGAGGAAGAAGAAAGTGAAGAAATGAGAGAAGAAGATGAAGAAGGAATAGTTGAAGGTGTTCTTCGTGAGGACGAAGAATAAAAGATTGTATGAAGAAGAATAGAAAAGAAATGATTTTTTAAAATAAAAATAGATTGATCGATTGTTTTCAAGATACCCTTGATATTATCGTTTTATTCTCTCAATATTTCTATAGTAAGAAGACGAACCTTTTTATTTCGGCCGTGTTACTGATATTAACTAATAAGTTTCGAACTTCGTTGTTTTTGAAAATGAAACTCCTAAGCTTTCTTCAACCTCACCTCAAATCTAGCTCCTCCTAGATCAGAATCTTTCACCTCTACATTGCCTCCATAACTTTTAGCTATCTCCTTCACCATGTACAATCCCAATCCTGTTCCAGCTGTCTCTCCACTTCTAAATCCTTTTTCAAATATTTTATCCTTCACATCGTCAGAGATGCCTGAACCATCATCTTCTACCGTCACTATACATTCATCTTCTTTGATCTTAGAATAAAATCTGAGTTTATCACAATCAGAGTGTCGGATAGCGTTTTCGATAAAATTAGAGAACATTTCTTCCAATAAGGGTCCTCCTTTCACTTTTCCACAACATTCCTCCATTTCTACATTTA
>CAYXPD010000203.1:0-2935 GCA_964466995.1 uncultured Thermoplasmata archaeon
GTATCAAGATCTTCACCGATGGGGCACTAGGACCGAAAACAGCGGCTTTGAATGAAAAATATCCTGGAGATCTAGAGGGCGAATTATTACACAGAGAGGACAGCTTGTTAGAACTCATAGAAAAGATCGATAAAAACAAAGTTTCGATCCATGCTATAGGCGATGTAGCTATAAAAACCGTCGTCCAGACCTTAAAGGATCTTGATAAAAAAGGTTTCGATATGCCCGAAATCAGGATCGAACATGCACAGTTCATCGATAAGGAGACAGCGAAAACAGCTAAATCATTAGGCGTAACACTAAGCATGCAGCCCAACTTCAGTATGGATTCCAAACATTATTCCGATAGACTCTCAGAGAAGTATCTAAAAAAGAACAATCCATTCCGCATGCTGATAGATGAAGTCGGATTTATTCCTGGTAAAGATCTCATATTCGGCTCCGACGGTATGCCTCATGGTGTAAAACCGGCTTTGGAATCGTCTCTTTTTCCACCCTATCTCTCTCAAAAACTGACGCTCCAAGAATTCATAGATGGTTATTGTGATCCAGAAAACGAAGGTGAAATAGACCTTGTTATAGATAAAGATAAAAAGGAAGTCAAGATAGAAGATATCACCTTTTGATTTTAAAGTCACTTTCACTCACCTCTTTCATTCATCTATATAATAATAAAACTCTATCCCAATCTATGAGAGATAATTGTCCAGAATGCGGTTCAGAAAATTATCGTCCTGCGGAAGGCTGTGGACTCTGTTTGGACTGTGGTCATCAGGATTGTTTGAATTCATTCAATAATTGATCTTGAATTCAGAACAGTTCCCCCGCCTTTCAATGAAAAACCGCAATTTTCGCATCCGACCGAACCTCTCTTTTTTTGTTAGTATCCACCGACCTATTGTTATTAAAACTAATATAATAAATATCGCGAGGATACTATGCCAGTAGTTAATCAATATCTCCTGATACATCTATGATCGTTCCAATCCATATCATCATGAAGGTATGGAGTATAGTAAACTTTTGATCTTTTGAAACATTAGCGAATCTCATGCGAAGAATTAAATAAACCATTCCGAAGTAGATTGAGTCCGATGACAACTTTAGTGATCTGTGAAAAGAAAAGTGCAGCGGCTCGAATATCGCAACTCCTTTCCGGCGGTGATCAAGTTCAGAAATCATATTATGATTATCCTTATTTCGAATTCAAAAGAGGAGATGAAGATTTCATCGCTGTTCCACTCCGTGGACATATAGTTGAGTATGATTATCCTAAAAAATACAACAGTTGGAGCAGAGTCGATGAAGAGGATCTTATCTGGGTAGAACCAGAAAAGAAGATCACCGCTAAAAGGATCGTCAATCTTTTACAGAAGACAGGAAAAGATGCTGAAAAGATAGTGGTCGCTACTGACTATGATAGAGAAGGCGAATTGATAGGTTTAGAAGCAGTCCGATTGATCCAAAAGGAATTGGATGATATCCCAGTAAAAAGAGCTCGGTTCAGCTCTATATCGAAGAGCGAACTCGAAGATGCTTTTTCTGATCTCACAGACGTAGATATCAATTTGGCTGAATCCGCCGCAACAAGACAAGTGATAGATCTAGCTTGGGGAGCGGTCCTGACCCGTTTTCTTTCAAAGGCCTCAAGTCAATATGGTAAGGATTATCTTTCCGTGGGAAGAGTCCAGAGCCCTACCTTAGCGATCGTAGTAGATCGTGATCTCGAGATAGATGCATTCGATCCAGAACCGTATTGGAAGATAAGCGCGATCCTACAAAAAGAGATCGAATTCGAGGCGAACTATGAAGATGATAGGATCTGGGACAAAGAAAGAGCTGACATAATATATGACAAAGTTGAGAGAGCAAATAAAGCTATAACGTTGTCTTTTCAGGAGAAAACTAAGAAGGATTGGCCTCCCTCACCTTTCAATACGACTAAATTTTTGTCCGATGCAAATAAGATAAATCTAAGTCCATCTCAGGCGATGAGTATCGCTGAAGATCTTTATACCGCGGGATGGATATCTTATCCGAGGACTGAAAATACTGTTTATCCCAAAAGTCTTCAGCTTGAGAGTCATCTTAAAAAATTAAGATCTTCAGAACTCTCCGATGAAGTGGAGGAGATCCTTTCTCAAGACAAGATATGGCCTACTAAGGGGAACAAAAAGAGTACCGACCATCCTCCAATATATCCCATCAAACCCGCAACTAAGGGCGATCTCAGCGGCAACAGATGGAAAGTTTACGAATTGATACTACGTCGTTTCCTGGCGACCTTAGCTCCTTATGGTGTCAAACGATCGAGGAAGGTAGAGTTCGACATAAAGAATGAAAAATTCAAGTCTAGCGGGACTGAACTTGTAAAAGACGGATGGAGAAAATATTATCCATATTACAAGTTCAAGGAAACCGAAATTCCGTCTCTCAAGGAAGGAGAAAACGTTGACGTTTCAGATGTTATCATGGAGGAGAAAGAGACCCAGCCTCCTAACAGGTATTCACAGGGCAAATTGGTCCAGTTGATGGAAGACAAGGGTTTGGGAACTAAAAGTACTAGACACGGTATAATACAGAAACTTTACAACCGTGATTTCATAGAGGGAAAAGTTCCTCGCTCGACAGTCTCGGGGAAGAGCGTGATAAAAACGCTGGAGAAACATGCGGACATGGTCACTAAACCAGACATGACCAGAACTTTGGAGGAAGATATGAACAAGATAGCCGAAGCCGAGCTAGAGAAAGAAAAGGTGATAGAAGAATCTAGAGAGATGCTACAAAAAGTGATCAAGTCCTTGAAAGAAGATAAAGAAGAGATAGGTAAAGAACTCAAGCAGTCACTCCAGGACCAGAACGCAGTGGGTGAATGCCCTGAGTGTGAAGACGGTACTTTAGTTATAAGGAAATCTAACGGCAGAAGATTCGTGGG
>CAYXPD010000204.1:0-2929 GCA_964466995.1 uncultured Thermoplasmata archaeon
CTCTGACATCGCTGATTTTTTCTCTCAGATCGCTTCTCTTTTCCTTTAGATCTTCGAGTCCTTCTACATCTTTCTCGAGCTCTTCAATGTCTTCCCTCAACTCTTCAACTTTGTTTTCTTTACTCTCTAAATCTTCAAGATCCTCTTTCTTAGCTTCAAGCCTGAGTTCTAGATTGTCTTTCTCGCTATCTTTCCTGTTCTTTTTCTCGAGCTCTTCTCTAACATTTTCAAGTTTCTTTTCTACGCTCTCGTATTCCTCCTTCTTCTCCCGGACCTCATCTAATCTCTGCTCATCTTTCTTTATACGTTCTAACTCCTCCTCTATCTCTTCCAATTCCTCTTCTAAAGAAGATATATTGTCATCTAATCTATTTTTTTCACTCTTCAAATCCTTTATCTTTTGTTCCAGTTCTTCAAGTTCCTCTTTCTTATCGACGATTTCTTCCTTCTCTTTTTCGCAGGATTTGATCTCTTCAAAAACTTCCTCTTTTTCCTCTTTCTTTCCCTCCAGCTCCTCTTCCTTCTCCCCTAAATCCTCTTCCAATCTCTCTATCTTCTCTGCCTTGACCTCGAGCTTTCCAATCTCGTTCTTCAAGCCGTTCCTTACGATCTTGACATTTTCAGCCGCTTGTTTATAATCTTCCAGATTGAAGACTTTCCGTATAGATTCCAATCTTTCTTCTTCATTCATCGACAATATCTCTTTCATCCTTTCCTGTGGAGTATAGATCCCCATGTGAAAGGTCTCCACCTTTCCACTGGTAGACTCTCTCAAACCTAAAAGATCGATAACGAACTCTCTCATCTCGGTCCAAGAAAGCTCCATCTTCTTCCCGTCGGTCTCCATGTAGGACTCCTTTGCCCAATCACTGCTCCTTTCTTTGACCGAGCGGAAAGCATTGTATTCTTTCCCCTTCACCTCGAACTTCAGTTCAACGCTTGCCTTCTTTTCACCATGCCTCAATATCTTATCGTAAAAATTCTGTTGTGTAGCTCCGAACAAAACGAATTCCAAAGCATACAAGATGGACGATTTACCAGACCCTATGTCGCCCTGAAAAAGGAGAACACCGTCTTCGAAGTTGATGTCTTGGCTCTTGTAACTCCTTATATTCTCTATCTCCATGCTCTTGAGCTTCAGCGTCGATCACCTCCAAAATCAGTCAGCGAGATCTGTCCGTTTTTACTTTTTTTTGCTTCTTCACTCTCTCGTTCATCTTCCTCTTCATTCACTTCCTGGTCCTCTTCACTCTCGTACTCCTCCCTTCTTTTTATCAAATCCCAAGAAGCGTTCCAGATCCTGTTCTCATAATCGTTGGATGTTTCACCATCCTTCTGATCGCTTTTTAGAACACTCAGAAGTTCTTCCTGAAAGTCGACCGGGATCTCGCTTTCACCCTTAGATTCTTCAAGAAGTCTAGCTTCTACTTCTTCTTCCTTTTCCTCTTTGACTTTTATCCTTTCGATCTCCTTGCCTTCCAACTCTCTCTGGTTTAAATAGACAGTTTCGAACCCCTTATCTCTTAATCTTCTTCTGGTCTCGCTGAAATCTATATCTGAGGGCTCTCCTTCCGAAAGAGTTCCCGAAATCTTTAGAAGTAATATGTCGCCATGAATCTCCTCCTCGTAAAGTTCGTTGATTTCTTCCCTCAATTCTTTCACTTTCAGACCTTCTGCATCTATACGCCTTTTGATTATACTCGGTTCGTCAAAGGCTATGTATTCAGGTTGGAAATCCTCCACGATGTAGAATCCTCGTTGATCTCTCTCCAAGTCCGTGTAGTTCGCTCCAAAAGTCGGTCCTGGATAATATATGGTCTTCTCCTCGTCATACTCGATCTTTTCGTGGATATGTCCTCCCGCATAATAACTAAAATCGTCAGGAAGCAGCGAAAGTGGTAGACTACGATCCTCGTGTATGTCCGCAGGTTTCAACTCCGCAATAGGAGAATGAAAAACGAATATGCTCTCACCATCAGGCTCTGGAAACTCCAATTCTTCAAAATAACTAATATCGGCCCTGTTCTTCCTTCCGCTCAACCCTGTTATCGAGACGCCGGATGAATCCTTTTCTAATTCTAAAACGTTGTTTTCCTCCAGATACGTGACCACTTTCTTGAACACGTCCGCGCTGGCTAGAACGTCGATGAGAGATGCCTGAGAGATCTTGTAGTCGTGCGATCCATAGACAGAATAGATGTTTATACCTTGCTTTCTAGCATCCATCAGTTTTTTTACAGCTCTGTCGACTATCTCCATATCCGGGTGAGGATTATGGAATAGATCTCCTGCGATGATGATAAAATCAACGTTCCTATCTTTGCTGATATCTATAGATCTCTCAAAAGCTTCCAGATTATACTCTCTAAGCACGTGGTCTCTAGAAAAAGCTCCCAGATGACAATCGGCTAGATGGGCGAACTTTACCATGCAGACTCTAAACATAAAATCGGTTTATAGTCTTTACCACGAGGGTCTTAGATGAAAGTGAACCTTTAAGGGATAATACTAAATTATTAAAGAAAAATAACTCAACCATGTTTTGGCTCTCTTACTTGATCATCGCGATCATCTTCGCGGGGTTGATTTACGCCTTCAAATATGAAATGTATTTGACCCAGGTACTGATCATCACCAACATGGTGATCTTCATCGTGATGTTGGCAGGGGAGATGTTAGAACCAGGGATTTACGAGTTGATCATTCTTGAACTCGGAGGACAGGCCGTATATGTCGGTGATCCTATCCTCCTGCTTTTCCGAGGTTATACTTTCCTGACCATGATGTTTGTTCATGGAGGTATAATGCACGTATTCGGTAACATCATCGTTCTTTTCTTCATCGGTATGGCTCTAGAAGATAGAGTCGGGAAAAGAAGGACTTTTGTTTTATATATTATCTCAGGTCTAATCGCCACACACGGACAGAA
>CAYXPD010000205.1:0-2502 GCA_964466995.1 uncultured Thermoplasmata archaeon
TCATAAGTCAACGTTTTAAGCTCAATTGAATCCATATCTATGTCTTCATCCGAATGACCAGCTTCTCTACACCTTATACACTCACATCTTTTTCCCTTCTCCTTGAGTTCTTCTCTCGCATACTGTCTCAGGTTACTCTTCTTAACACCACCTTCGACCATCGGCGATGGGATATCTCGTTGAACTCTCTGTATCCTCACATATTTCGGCATTCTAGATTTCATCTCTGCGACGAGTTCGGAAGCCTCCTCGATAGATAGTGGTTCATAATCTCCCTCTTTCCATTCCTCATAGATATCGGTTCCTTTGATCACTAAAGCAGGATAGATCTTTAACATGTCCGGTCGGAATCGTTGATCTTCGAAGAGTGTGATGAAATCATCGAGGTCTTTCTTCTTGTCCATGCCGGGAAGCCCGGGCATAATATGGTGACAAACTTTGAAACCTCTCCGCTTGGCCAGTTTTGTAGCTTCAATGGAGTCTTCTACCGTGTGGCCCCTTTTTATGTACTCTAGAACATCGTTTCTGATAGATTGGACTCCGATCTCGACTTTTGTAGCCCCGAGTTTTAACATCCTGTCGAGTTCTTTTTCTCCGCAGTGATCGGGCCTGGTTTCTATGGTCATCCCGATGCATCTTTTGTTAGAGTCCTCGTTTATCTTTTGAGCCTCATTTAGAGAGTCTGATCTCCGATCGTTCAGTGCGTCTAGACATCCTTTCACGAATCCCTTTTGATAAGACCATTCTCTCGCGGGAAAAGTACCGCCCATCACTATGAGGTCCACTTTATCGGTCTCATGGCCTATCGCCTTGTACTGTTTTAATCTATCTTTTACCTGTTCGTAAGGACTGAAATCGTTCCTCTCGCCTCTTAAAGCCGCGGGTTCTTCTCCTGTATAAGACTGAGGGCTGGGCTCTTCACTCTCGGGACCTCCGGGACACATCCTGCATCTACCATGTGGACATTCTTCTGGAGATGTCATCACGGCGATAACAGAAACACCAGATTTTTTTCGAGAGGGCTTTCTCTGAAGCACGTGGAGAACTTCCTCTCTATCGACGTCTTCCATCTCATCCACTTTTTTCAATATGGTGGCGTTCTTCGGAAGCTCATCTCTCTCGTATTTTTTGCAGATCCTGATCTTAGCCTTCTGCAGTTCATCAGGTGTGGTTATCTTGCCTTGGACTATCTCCTCGATTATCTCCTGAAAGTAATCCATCGGTAAACTAGTTCTTCGAAAGACTATAACAATCTTTTGCTTTTGCAGCATATCAAGCAAAAGAGATATATATCGGATTACGGTAATCAAAGAATGAACTGAAAAGGGCTCATAGTCTAGCTGGTCATGACGTCGCCTTGACACGCGTTGGATTCCGGAGGAATCCACTGGCTTTAAGCTGACGCTCAAAATGGCGGAGGTCGCCGGTTCGAACCCGGCTGAGCCCATCTATACGATCTTATTTCATTAGATGTGATGGTCACTATGTTTCTATCATCAGATCATGAACGTAAAGAGAGCCCCCAAACGGGACAGAGATCAAGCGGTGTTGATAGTGAACGTCGATCCCCAAATAGAAAGATCCCAAAGAAGCCCTTTTACAAAAGAGGAATCGTGATAGTACCTACCATTTTATTGATACTTGCAAGTATCGTCGGATATATCCTTTACACCGAATATGTCGCCGCTGAAAGTTTGGAGTACGAAATGGAGAATCCTGAACGACCAGATCCGGGTCCAGAATCTATCGATATACCGATCGAGATGGAGTTCTACAATCCCTCCAGGTATGATACTCCATATATCACCGTCGTGTACGACATTTACGTGGAAGATGAGTACGTTGGAGAAGGATATCTGGATCTCGGAGTGGTTCCACCTGGTGAAACGATATATGATGAGCAAGTTATAACTGTCGAGTATGATGACGTCAGTGATCCAACCGTTGCAGCTTTGAAAGCTGGTAACTTCGAGATGATACTGGACGGAGAAGTCACCGGTGAGGTCCTTTTTGAAACTATACCCGTCACTCGGGAATTTGAGGCGAGATTTACATTCTGAAAAAAATGATAGAGATTTTAATATTTCATTTTCTCTTCTACAAAACCGAAGTATCTGAAAAACTTAAATAGATTCTTTTTCACTCTAATCTTGTGGTGGAAATTTGGAAGAAAACCCCTCGGCTAACCCGTCAGTAGACCCAGAAAAACTACGAGAAAGATGTACAGAAGAAAAGATGAAGCATGTCTTGGAAGTGAAGACTGAGATTAAAAAGATACTTGGAAATCATCTGAGGAATAACGGGTTCAAAGAGATCTCTCCCGTGATCATATCTCCAGAAACAGATCCCCTGTACCATGCTACCGGCAAAGCCGAATTCGAATATTATGGAAAAAAATTTCAATTGACTAAAAGCATGATACTGCACAAACAGATATCTCTCTTGACCCATGATAAGATATTCGTTTTTTCACCAAATGTTAGATTAGAACCAGTAGAACTT
>CAYXPD010000205.1:2512-2924 GCA_964466995.1 uncultured Thermoplasmata archaeon
CTTGCCGATACGGGTAAACATCTGGTCGAATTCACACAACTCGACCTTGAGGTTTCAGGCGCTAGAAGAGAGGATCTGTTGGAGCTTGGTGAGGAACTTTTGGTGCACGTGATCAAGAGTGTAAAAGAAAACTGCCAGGAACAACTAGCTTTCTTCGATAGAGAGCTAAAGATACCTGAGACGCCCTTCGAGCGAATAAAATATCATCATGCATACAGCGAATACGGTCGGATCTTCGAAGAGGTGCTTTCACAGCAAAAAGAGGATCCCTTTTGGCTGATAGATATCCCGGCCGAGCAGAGAGAATTTTACGATAAGGAGTACCCAGAAAGACCCGGTATCCTAAAAGATATGGACCTTATATATCCTGAGGGTTTCGGAGAAGCGCTCTCAGGAGGAGAAAGAGAATCAG
>CAYXPD010000206.1:0-2889 GCA_964466995.1 uncultured Thermoplasmata archaeon
TTTCCTCAGCCGGTATCAAGACGTCTATACCGTGCTTTTCTTTCATCCTTTTTCTGTAGAAATCACCTTCCATTACATATCTAGTTCCTACAAGTCCGAGAGTATCCATACCCTTCCGTTTTATAACCTCAGCTGTAGCATCTCCAATATGTATTACTGGTAAACCAACTTTTTCTTCCACGTTGTCGGCCATCTTGTTCATAGTGTTAGCGCATATTAGCAGAAAGTCCGCCCCAGTTTCCTTTAGTCCTTCCCCCGCTTCAACCATCATGTTCTCCAATTTTTTCCATTCACCTTGTTCCTGTAAACGGACTATATCGTAAAAATCAAAGGAATAGATCACCAGCTCAGCGGAATGGTCTCCACCCAATCTTCTCTTCGTCTCTTCATTGACTATCCTATAATATTCAAGAGTTGATTCCCAGCTCATACCTCCGATCAAACCGATGGTCTTCATACTATCGATACAGAATAGCTCATCAAATGATTATAAGTTTTTACCAAGAGAATTGTTATTTTGAGGAAACAGTGTTTTCACCTCTCTTCATCCGAAATAATTAAAATCAACTTGCCCATCAGCATATCAAAGTGTTATAATGGATATCGACAAATTACTCGATGCTAAGACTGTTGCGCTAAGTTCTGTTTTCGCGGCTGGAGTCGCAGTTGCCACCATGGCTATAGCGATACCGTTCGGCCAGGGTTACCTTAATTTTGGCGAGATCGTCATCTTCACCGCCGCTTTCCTGTTTGGAGGTATCGTTGGTGGCCTCGCAGGTGGAGTTGGAGCAGCAGCTGCAGATATAATACTCGGCTGGGGTTTCTACGCTCCGATCACCTTTATAGTAAAGGGATTGGAAGGTTTCGTCGTCGGAGAACTCAGTGGAGATAGCGTGAAAAGCAAATTGATCGGGGTCGGAGCTGGAGCGCCTATCATGATATTCGGTTATACTCTAGCTAGGGCTTACTTCGAAGGTGTTCCCGCGGCCTTGTTCATAGAACTGCCGATAAATGTGGTGCAAGCTGGGGTTGGCGCAGCGATAGGCTTACCATTGGCAGAAGTACTGCAGGAGTTCGTACCCCAACTCAAAAAATGATTGAGATCAATTCTTTTTCCATAGTGAATAGAAATAGGGATCGACTCCTCGACGATCTGAACTTTAAGATAGGGGAAGGAGATATCACGGTAATTTGTGGGGAACCAGGATCCGGTAAGACTCTACTGTTAAAAGCGATAAAAGGAGTGGTGAGCGAAGGACTCGAAAAGAGAGGGGAGATCCAAACAGAGGGAAAAGCGGGTCTAATATTTCAAGAGCCTAGAAAACAAATGGTCAGAAGCAACGTAAAGATGGAAGCAGCTTTTGACCTCGAGAATCGATGTTTCTCTAAAAAGAAGATAGAGGAGAAGATCGAAAAATACTCCAAGTTTTTACAAGCTGAACATCTTTTAGAGAAAGATATCGACGAGATCTCTCACGGCGAATTGACAAAGACCGCTATCTTATCTGTACTTGTGACAGAACCTGATATAATATTATTCGATGAACCTTTATCTTCTTTAGACCATCCTAATAGAAACAAACTGCTCGAGATAATAAAAAAGCTAAAAGAAAAAGGAACTACAATCGTGATAGCTGAACATGATTTGAGAGATCTTGTCGATGTTTGTGACGAGGTGGTTTTACTCAAGAACGGATATATTTTAGAGGAAGGAGACCCACTAGATATGAAGAGAAACCTTTATCGAGAAGGTATAAAGATACCTGTCCACTGGGAATTAGAGATGGAAGCCAGGGAGGGCAGTTCATGAAGGCGAAATTAGAGGATGTCAACTTTACTTATGAAGAAAGTGATACAAAAAGTATCAAAGATGTTGATCTATCGATAAGAGAGGGGAAAAAGTATGCTATCATAGGTAGGAACGGATCGGGAAAGACCACGCTTTTGAAGATACTAGCAGATCTTCTTGAACCAGATTCTGGAAGGATAATGTTCCCAGAAAGTGAAAAGAGGCCTGTGATCGGTTTTTCTCCAGAGGATCCGGAACTGGGCTTTTTCGAAAGAACGGTTAAAGAGGAAGTTGAGTTCTATCCGAAAAATTTGGGATTGGATCATGAAAAAATTGCTGAAGAAACGCTGGAGAAGGTTGGTATATCACATCTTAAAAACAGATCGCCTTATCTCTTATCTTCCGGACAGCAACGGCTGGTTTCCATTGCCTCTGTACTTTCAGGTCTTCCAGATATACTAGTCCTTGATGAACCTACTCACAGCCTTCACAGAAAAGGAGAAAGGATGGTCGGTAAAGTCTTGAATAAATTAGAGAGAACAATCACATTCTCCACACACTCTTCGGATTTCGCTTTTGAATTCGCTGATGAAGTCATCGTTCTTCACGAAGGACGTATATTAAGAGTCGGAAAACCAAGAGAGGTGTTATCTGAAATAAAAACATTGGAAAAGGCCGGGATAAGAACTCCCGGCATTGTTAACTGGACTAGAAAAAATTCACTAGAAATACCTTCGAGTTTTGAAGAGGCAGTCAAGCTGAAAAGAGAGGTGGAAGATTGAAAGAAAACTTGCTCCAAAAGCTAGATCCAAGATCAAAATTGTTCTTTTCTTTTATAGTGGTGATCTTAGCTATAATCATACCAAAGATAGAGTATTTGATCATCCTCATACTTCTAACTCTTATTTTGGTCGTATTTGGAAGATCGATAAAAAGATGGTTATCCTATCTTTCAGTATTCAAGATCCTCATACCTCTTTTATTTTTTCTAAATTTGTTTTTCTATGCTCACGGATATACATATTGGAGCTTCGAGTTTCCCTTTTTTACTCTTGCGATAACTCAGGGAGGACTCATCACATCTGTCACTATCCTTTTAA
>CAYXPD010000207.1:0-2888 GCA_964466995.1 uncultured Thermoplasmata archaeon
CTGCTTCGGGGAAGACTACTACTTTGAACGCTATACTTCTTTTCATACCTCCACAGGATAAGATTGTGAGTATAGAAGACACTCGAGAGCTTAACTTGCCGCACGAAAATTGGGTTCCCCTATTGACCCGCAGTGGATTCGGTGATTTGGACGAAGAAACCGGTAAGAGAGCTGGAGAGATCGATATGTACGAACTTCTTCAGGCGGCACTTAGACAGCGTCCTCAATATCTGATGGTCGGTGAGGTAAGAGGAGAAGAAGCTTACGTTGTTTTCCAGGCCATGGCAACTGGAAAAAGTGCTTACACTACTTTTCATTCGGATGACGTTCAGACCATGGTTAACAGGATGGAGAACGACCCGATAAATCTACCGAGAGCTCTCGTTGGTGCTTTAGATATAGTAGTTATGCAGGCTAAAGTAAAAGTCGGTACTAAAATGGTCAGGCGTATCAAAAACATCACAGAGATCGTTGGAGTCGATCCTGATACCGAGGAACTCATAACCAACAAAGCCTACAACTGGAATCCGGCTGACGATTCCTACAGTTACAGTGGTCACAGCTATATTTACGATAAAGTTCAACAGTCCAAGAATTGGAGTGAGAGAGAGATGGAGAGAGAAGTCAAAAGGCGGAAGATGGTACTTGATTACCTTGAAAAGGAAGAAATATTCAATTACAAAGATTTTGCCCATATGATATCTTCATATTATAGGGATAAAGAAGCTGTGATGGAGAAAGTAAGAGAAAGGCTGAATGAAGATAAAAAAGAAGAATTCAGTTACGACTAAATGGTGGTTAAGGATGTCAGGACTAAGAAGAAAGATGGATTCCTCTGAGGAAGGGGTAGCTACGACCGTAGGAACAATCATGGCTCTGCTGATATTTTTGAGCATACTTTCGCTTATCACACAGCAGTACGTACCTGTCTGGATGGAAGATAATGAAGCCTACCATATGGACGAGGTGAAAGGACAATTTGCTGATCTGAAGAACGGTGTAGACAATATGGTTATCATGGAAAGAGAGGATTTCCCCCGATATTCTTCAGTGAACCTTGGTACGGCTGGTGTGCCTCTCTTTGCAGGTTCTAGTCCCGGAAGATTGACTTTTAGCCCTAGGTGGGGCGGGGACGAAGATAGAGGTATGTCCCTCGAATTCGTAGATGACGGCGATACTATAGATTTTGATGCTACGGGGAATATTTCTTACCACGCGATTAATAGGGAGTTTGAGGATCAGAGTTTGATCTATGAACAAGGAGCTATTATCTTGGCTCAAAGAGATGGAGAGATAATGAGAGCAAAACCCCATTTTTCCATAACCAATGTGGGCGATAATGATACGTACGAAGTGAGTATGACTATGATCCACCTTAGAGGCAGCTCTAGTGATCTAAGCGGGACTTCACGAGTGGGCATAACAACCGAGCTGACGAATATTTTCAGGAATACATTTGATGATCTTGAGACCATGAACTTAACTCTAACTACAGCTTACCCAGAAGTTTGGGAGAACCATTTCAGTGAAGAAACAGACGCCAGCCCTGAAGTGGATGGAAATACAGTCAAGATAGAACTCGCTAATGTTTCTGAATTAGAACTCACAAAGGTAGATGTAAATGTAGAGATAGATCGATAAAAAAATCCTTTTCCACTTATACTTTACTTTTTCTAAATAAATGTAGAACTCCAAATAACAGATAGAAAAATTGGATTCTATAGATATCTTCTTTAAAATTCAATGATCTTTAGCCCAGTTATAGTCTCTCCTCTTGGCAGACTCACCGAATCCACAGGAAGCGCAATAGCCTTCTTTGACATTGTAAGCTTTGTTTCCACAGCGTCTACACTGGATATGGGTTTTACCGGAAGATTTTTTTCCTTGGGAGGGTGTTCCTTTAGCCATCTTAATCTACCTCATGGTGATACGTAAACCACATTGTCCCCTCTTACCAGGGCCTCGTCCATCTCTCGAGTTTTTTCCCCGTCGATGAATTCCTTCACATCTTCCATGACCAGATTCAGATGTGGGTCGTATCCATCTAGTTTACCTCTGTATTCCTTGCCATATTTCAGTTCTACGATCACATTGTTTCCCAGATTGTTGTTCAGTATAGTGAGGGGTCTATTATCAGTCATCAAGGGACTTAATAATTACATGTACTTAAATCTAATCCTCCGTTCGCTCCTTGAATGACCGAAAAACTATTTTGTCAGTTACTGATTATCAGTCGGATGTCATATTTCATAGTATTAGAAGGTATAGATGGTTCGGGGAAATCAAGTATAGGTGAATTCTTTAAAAATGACCGTGAAAACGTTTTACTTACTAGAGAACCCACCGATCGACCTATCGGAAGGTTTGCTCAAAAAATAGCTCACGAGAAGACCTCCCCATTCAAAGATCTTTTTTTGTACCTCGCAGACAGGGTTGAGCATACCGAAGTGATAGAGAAGAAATTGGATGAGAACTTAACAGTGATATGCGATAGGTACTGGGGCTCAACCGCGGCTTACCAGGCTGCATATGAAGAGATCGAATTGGATTATGCTGAAGAAATACAGAAGCCTTTTGTCCTTGAACCTGATATCACTTTCCTTTTTGATCTAGATCCAAAAATATCTGTTAATAGATTATCGGAACGAGAAGAGAAAAGCAAATACGAAAAGCTGGATTTCCTAAAAAAAGTTAGACAAAATTATCTTACTTTAGCTGAAAGACACGATTGGAAGGTCATAGACGCTGAGAAAAGTCTGAAAGAGGTCAAAAAAGATTTCTTAGATTCGTTAGAAGATTTTTGTTAAGATTAAAAATTTGGAAGAGGTTTTGGGTTGGGAAGTCTATTTACATCCCTGGAGGCATTCCGCCGCCCATTCCGCCGGGCA
>CAYXPD010000208.1:0-2883 GCA_964466995.1 uncultured Thermoplasmata archaeon
GAAGGGCCGATGTCTTCTTCCTCCGGAGTAGCGATAAAAACGGAAGAGATGTTCGAGATGGTCTCTCCAGAGGTTCTTAGATTTCTTATAATGAACAGTAATCCAAGGACTCACATAGATTTCGATCCCGGGTTAGGTCTACTCGACTTAGTTGATAAGTACGATGAATATGAAGAGATATATTTTGAAAGAGATGACAAAGAAAAGACCAGGACATATGAGTTATCACAAGTTGGAAACCCTCCTTCTAAGAAACCACAACGGGTACCATACAGGCATCTAGTCAATTTAGTTCAGATTTATGAAGAACGTGATAAAATCTGGTCAGTAGCTCAACAAACAGGCCAGATCAAGGAGGATAGACCCATAGACTATGAAAGACTTATAAATAGAGCAGAAAAGGTAGAATATTGGCTTGAAACCTATGCACCAGACATGGTAAAATTCTCATTGAAAAAGGAACTTCCCGAAGTTGATCTAAGTAAAAAGGAAAAGGAATTTCTTCAATCGTACCTAAAAAAGATAGATGACCATAATTGGGACTCAAATTCTCTCCACCAACTCGTTCATAAAACAGCTGAAGAGGTGGAAATAGCTAAAGGCAAGGCTTTCCGCTCATTTTATAAGATTCTATTAGGAGAAAATAAAGGTCCAAGACTTGGAAGGTTTTTGAGTCAGCTCGATAAAAATTTCGTTAAAAAAAGGTTAAAGGAAGCTATCGCTTAAAAGATAGCTATCCCCTGGTATCAAATATCTGAATGTTCCCTGATCATGAATATGGGGTAAAGCATTTGATTCAAGATTGAAGATTGATGATAGCCTCAGCAGGCTCCCCGTCAGCTTCCTCAAGAGCTTTTTTCGCCTCTTCTTCTGAAACTCCCGCCCTTTCAGAAACCATCTCTATATCTTCATCTGGTATGAGGACTTTTCCTTCTGGTGCCTCTTCCCTAGGTTCTCCGACGACCTGGTACATCTGCTGACCCTTCATGTTCATCTCGACTACCTGGGGACTATCAAAGATCAATTTTTTCTCTTCGGTCTCTATTATGACTTTTTTTGCATCGAGTTCGTCACTCTCGAGCCCCATCTTCTTCATCATCCGCTTCATCTGTCTCGAATTTCCACCGCCTGGCATCATATTATCTAATTTAGTACTGCATGATAATTATAAAATGCTTTCGGAGAGACGGGAACAAACGAAATACTCAAAAAAGATATATTTCTAAACGTTATTTTCCAATCGATAATATGTTGGTTAAAGGCCCCGCCTCACCATTACTTTGTAATAAACTATCGAATCAAACTAATGTAGATACGGTCGAAGTCCAAACAAAAGTATTCCCAGATGAGGAGAGATACGTTAAAATTGACGGCGATGTCCAAGAGAAAAACTGTACTGTCGTTCAGACAACGTATCCTAATAAACATCTTCTTGAACTTTTCATGATCCAGAACGCGTTGAAGGAAAATGGAGCTAGTTCAATCAGGATAGTGGTACCATACTATTCATACGGCAGGCAAGACCAGGTATTCGAAAAAGGGGAAGCTGTGAGTGCAAAAGCTTTCGCTAGAAGAATAGACATCGAAGCCGACGAGTTTTACAGTATAGATCTTCATTCAGAGGAGATCGTAGATTTCTTTCATGTCCCGGCTGAGAACCTCTCTGCCATGACGAGACTTGCAGAACATTCCTTAGATGAGAAAGATCCTGATCTATTGATAGCCCCTGATGAGGGTGCTAAAGATATGGTAAAGGAGGCTGCCGTTTCAGTGGGGCTTGAATGGGATTACTTAGAGAAAACCCGTATAGACGCTAATACGGTAGAGATAAAGCCAAAAAGTATAGATGTTAAGGGTAAATCAGTGGTAATACTCGATGATATAATAGCTACTGGTGGTACCATGACTGAGGCTGCAAGACAACTAAAGGAGTCAGGAGCAGAAGAAGTGCATGCCGGATGTACTCACGGTCTTTTCGCCGGTGACGCTAAAGAGAAACTTGGCAGTGTATGTGATTCATTCTTCTGTACTGATACTATAGAACAGGAAAAGAGTGAAGTCTCGGTAGCTCCTCTGTTGACCGACATTATAAAATAAAAAGATATCATCTAGAATAAGGAATATCTAAAAAGTCCGCGACTTCCTCAATCCCTTTTCCCTCTTTAGCATTGGTTTTGATAAGAGTTCCGTGGGGATTCACATCTTCAAAGTCTTCTTCAATGATATCGATATCAACGTCCATAGGTTCAGCTAAATCAACCTTATTGAGAACGGTCAGATCTGATCTCGAGAATATCAAAGGATGCTTCCTTATCATATCATCACCTTCTGTAACGGAAACCACAACAACATCTGCTTCTGTCCCTAATGGAAAATCTACAGGGCAGATAAGATTACCAACATTTTCTATGAACAGATAATCTAGATCATCCAATTCCATTTCTTCTAAGCCGTGATTGACGTAGTGAGCGTCCAGATGACAGTCTTTTCCCGTGTTTATGGCCACCGCTGGCATATCCCTTTCCTTGAATCTTTCGTAATCGTCCTTGCCATTCAAATCTCCTGCTATAGCGCCTACAGGATCATCAATAACTTCTTTTAGTCTCTCTATCAGTGAAGTTTTACCAGAGCCTATCGCTCCAAGGATGTTGAAGGCTCGTACGCCTTTTTCTTCGAATAAATTTTTGTTCCTCTCTGCTATCCTCTCGTTCTCTTCCAGTATGTTTTTTTCCATTTCAACATCGGTGGTTTTGTGCATGTTAGCAAGTGAGAGGAACTAGCTTATAAAGTTTCTTCTCTTTCTATGAAAAATTCTTTGATCTCGGCTTCGACATCTTCAACAAGGGTAAGATCTTCAAGGTACTTTTTAAAGTGAACGGCTCT
>CAYXPD010000209.1:0-2867 GCA_964466995.1 uncultured Thermoplasmata archaeon
AAAATACAGGATAAAGATCCATGGACCGTGACTTACGGACATCCTTGAAGAGAACAAAAGAATAATTTATCACCTACATTATCTAATTCTATGGAGCAGCACAAGCACTGCAGGATATGTCAAAAGCCCGTTCCTTTGGATGAAGACTTTTGCTCAGAAGAATGTAAAGATGAATATGATGATCTATTGAGCAGTAGGAAAAAGAAGCAGTATGTCGTCTATGGACTTCTGATCGTCCTTTTCATAGTTATGATCCTAACGATATACTGAGGCGTGTATCAAAATGGCGAAAAAAGTCATCGTTGGCGGAACTTTCGATCATGTGCATCTCGGCCACGAGAAATTATTGAGGACCGCTCTTGAGAAAGGTGATACCACTATAGGGCTGGTCTCAGACGAGATGCTTGAAGAGTGGAAACCTCAGGTGTCTAATTCCTACGAAGAGAGGGAAAAAAAATTGAAGAGTTTCCTGGTAAATTATGAAAACTGGAGTATCGAAAAGATAGATGATCCTCATTCTAAGGCGGTCGAAGGTGATTTCGACGTCTTGGTCGTTTCTTACGAGACAAGAGAGAGAGGAGAAGAGATAAACGAGATGAGAAAAAAAAGAGGTAAAGAACCTCTAGAGTTAGTAGAGGTGAAACCAGTTTTAGCAGAAGACCTGCTCCCGTTAAAATCTACGAGGATCCGCCAGGGTGAAGTCAACGAAGCAGGTGAGAGGATCTCACCGGTGAAGGTCCATCTCGGCTCTGAAAATCCCGTTAAAAAGAAAGTGACAAAAGAATATCTTTCAGATCTTTTTCAGTTCGAGATGGTCTGTAAAGGGATCGACGGTATCGAAGAACAGCCATTTGGTGAAGATATAATAAGGAACGCGAAAGAGAGAGCTAAAGTTCTCGAAGGATTCGATTATGGCATAGGTATAGAGAGCGGTATAATAAGGACTCAAGAACAGGCTTTTTCGTTGGAATATGTTGTTATAAAAGACAAGATGGGTTTCACTTCGATGGGGCACGGACCCGGATTTCCCATACCTGAAGATTGGATAAAGGAGATGAAAAAAGGGATGACTCTCGGAGAAAAGGTCCGAGTGATCTTTGGAGATGATGATGAGGATCTAGGTGCAGTAGGTCTTCTCACTGATGGAGAAGTCAAAAGAGAGGATTGTATACGATCAGCGTTTTCTATGGCGATGATACCCCGATTGAAGGCAGAGATATATCGTTAAAAATAAGATATGAGATAATCAGAAAAATTCTTTTTGATAACAACCTGACTAAATCAGATCTAGAAAACGCTAAAGATAGCTTTGAGAAAGCATTGAATGAAAGCGGAAAAGCTGATGATGAAATTTTGAAAACTATAGCTTTGTACCAGTTGGGTAGAATTCACCTCATGATGGAAGAAAGACCTAAAGCAGAAAAACAACTAGAACTTTGTAAAGAGATATTCGATGATATAGGGATGGAGTGGTGGAAAGAACAAGTAAAGGAGCATCTGTGAGTCAAAGCTTATTTAAATTGTGTGATGTCAAACTTGTAAGCAAAGTTGATATACCCGTTTTTTTAGTTGATATTAACGATGTCAGCTTCGTGGAAATACTTCGTGGTGAGAACATTAAACATGGTTTTAACGATCCTGATCATAGCTATATTGATATCAGCTTTTTTCACTACTCTAGAGGAGGAAGATAAAGAAGAAGCTATACGAATGCAAGTTCAGGGGGAGATCAATTCTTTAAATTTTGAGAATCCTGAAGATGCTTTCGAGTATCGAAATGAAAGGATACAGGAATTAAAGAAAGAAAACGATCTCGATGGCTCAAGAGCAGAAAGGGTATTCAATAACGCGATAGATATGATGAGTCTAGAATTTGGTGAAACTAGAAGGTTTACCGGGCGAGGTCGTGAAAGACGATTGATATCCGCCATAATAATGGACTACCTGCCGTACACGATATTGTTGTTCACTACCTCGGCCGTGCTATACTCATCCCTTGCTATATTTTTTGGTCTAAAAGCTGCACAAAATCTAGGTTCAAGGATGGATAAAGGACTCACACTTCTAGGGGCAACCCTCTCCTCTGTACCTGTTTTGGTGGGCCGGAATGATATTTTTAGTTATATTTTATAGTGTATTAGGGTGGTATCCAAGGCCCAGCCCTACCTTCCCAAACATCAATAACGTTGGTTACCTTGGATATATGAGAGAACTACTGATCAAGATGTCACTACCCCTTTTCACGATCGTGCTTATCAAATTAGGAGGTAGACTGTATATATCAAGGAATATCGTTAGCGGTATTTTAGAAGATGATTACATCATGGCGGCAAGAGCTAAAGGCATACCAGAGAACAAAGTCATATATGGGCACGCTTTGAAAACGGCAGCTCCTCCCCTTGTTACTACCGCCACATTAGCTATCTTGGCTTCACTAGCAGGAGCACTGATAACAGAGGTCATATTCTCTTGGCCCGGGATCGGATACCTATTGAGGAGGGCTCTTCATGAATCTGGAGCTCTTGATCCAGGCTCTGGTGTTTTTGAAGACAGATTGATCGCAGCGATAACTTTTGTTCTAGTGATATTTTCGATGATAGCCTTATACCTCAACGATATAATATGCGGGATCGTAGATCCAAGAGTTGAGATAGGCTCTAAATTTACAGAGGAGGTGAAATGATGGATATGATGGAGGCCCAGATCTTTAAACTCATAGGACTTTATGTCATTTATTATCTCGTGATTCCGGGATTAATCATTTACATCATTCTCAAGATAAAAAACAAAAAAGACTTTATCAAAGTCTATACTTTTTTCAGCGGAGAGGATAAGGAAAAATCGACTGCCATATTGGAGAAAAATAG
>CAYXPD010000210.1:0-2860 GCA_964466995.1 uncultured Thermoplasmata archaeon
AGGCGTATATATCGCGGAAGAGATAAAAGCTGAATATCTGGAAGAATCCGAAGAACAACCCACTGAAGAGGAAGTAGAGGAATTCCAGGAAAACGATTAAGATTAAGTTTCTTCTTCACCCTTTTATTCAGGATTTATAGTCACTACGTTATTTCCCCGTAGAACGATGGTTCCTATCCTTCTATGCTTGTCTTCCTTTCTCTCTTCAGAATCTTCAAGGACCAGATTCATGTGATCGTCATATCCTATCAACTTGCCCTCGATAGTGCTTCCATCTTTGAGGAGCAGTTCTACCTTTTCATCTAGATGTTTATTCAGGAAACCTGATGGTTTAACCATGATACCGTGATAGAATTTTCCTTTTACTATTTCAACTATTTGGTCAAATTAGCCAATTCTTCCTCGATTTTTTCCTTCATCTCCGACATATCTAAACTATCGTAGATTTTTAAAGCACCTTCGAGATTCTTCTCAGCTTCGTCGTATTCGCCTTTTTCCTTCAACACTTTTGCTGATCTATACCTTGCCTCAGCTTCTGATTCAGGTAATCCCAATCTATTAAATATATTCGATGCCTCTTTCAACAGTCTTTCACTTTTCGAAATTTCACCTTCAACGACCAATGATCTACCTAAGGTCAGTTTAGCTCCTCCTTCACCGTGTTTATCTTCCGCTTTTCTAAACAATTCTATCGCTTCTCTCGAGTTTTCCTCCGCCTTCTCGATCTCATCATCTTCCAAAAGCAACTCGCTCAGATTTAGTGCACTCCAACCTGCAAAATCGAAAAAATAATGCTTCAAAGACTCTTCTTTTGCCAGTTCTAGAGACTCTATCGCCTCTTCATCCTCACCTATCTCAGATAGAATAGTTCCGATCTCTAGCAACATGTTAGCTCTCTCATAAAACATATTTACCTCGCTGAATAACTCAGCAGCCTTTTCGTAATATTCTATCCCCTTATCGTAATCTTCCGCATCGACTTGCAGATCTCCGCATTCTCTGTAAACGCAGGCTATCTTTTCTTTAAGATCTTCCTCTTTAAATATTTCTAAAGAATCTTTAAGATAGTTCATACCTTCTTGATGGTCTCCTTTATTCCATGCTACTATTCCAGCTAATTTTATCCCCTCCGCTTCCTTCACTCTATCATTAGACTTTCTAGCCATCTGTATAATATTCCTTGCACTTTTTTCCACTTCACCCAACTTCCCTTCGATAAGATACAGTTCAGCCTGGGATTTTAATGAATCCATGAGCATCTCTTTTCTATCTAAGTTTTCGCTGATTTCTAACATCTGGTCAAAGCAATTTTCAGCTTCCTCTAACTGATTGAGGTTCAAACACACGTTACCCAATTTCTTCAACAATTCGTATTTTTTCCGGGACTGTATCCTGCTTTTTTCCTCTAGACCCCTAAGCTGTTTGGACAACTTTATCTTCTTTATACGGTCTACCACTACTTCAGCCTTTTCTACCCCTCGTTCTTTTTTGACTTTCTCAAAAACATGATCCTCCAATTCATCGATGCTTTTCTCATCCAATTCTTTCTTTTCGCTCTTCAAAAATTCATCTAGAAGTTCATCGGTGAGGACGTCAAGCTCCATATCCAAAACTTTTTTGATTTCCTTTTCTAGTCCTTTCATGATATCATCGCCAGGAACTCACAATAAAAAAAGGACTCTTTTCCTCACCGGCCCATAACCCAAATTCTACAGCATATCTTCGAAAGACTCAACGAGATCGGGGTATTTTTCTCCGACAGCTTTCAGGATAGCTTCAGTGCTCATCTCCTCTATATCTTCGTCTGCTAGTGCATCTATTATCATGTCGAACTCATCGTCATCTAACTCGACCGCTTTCTCTTTGGCCATGTAGTTACGCCAAAGTTTGTTCTCTAGCCTTTCTCTCCAACGCTCTTCATACTCCGAAAAGAAGTCTTCAGAAAAATCATCATCCTTTACCGCCTTTGCAGCTATCTCTCCACATATCTTTGCCTGTTTCATGCCGTTAGCTATCCCTCCTCCTGTGATCGGATCCACGACCCTCGATGCATCTCCAACCAGCATAAGGCCGTCTTTCGTTACTTTTTCTGGAGGAGCCGCTACTGAAACTCCTCCCGAAACCATGTCTACTTCTTGCCCTTGTTCCAACCATTCATTTTTCTCTATGAATTCATCCAAGTAGTCCTTTGGAGACTTGGTTCCGTCTAGTTGTGAGAGCTGGATACCGAGACCTACGTTGGCAGACTCCTCACTTTTGGGAAATATCCAAACGTATCCTCCAGGCGCGTCACTTCCTAGGAAAAAGTGAGTGTAGTCAGGATCAAAATCGATATTGGTCATCCTGTACTGGAAACAGCTCATTATATCTTTGGGAGCTATAGCTCCATAAATATCGGCCCATCTCCCTATCTGCGATTCGAAACCATCTGCGCCTATAACAAGATCAGAGTGGATCTCGAAGTTGTTACCCATCTTTCTAGCTTTTACACCTTTCACGACCCCATTTTCCTGGATCACGTCTACTGCGGAAGTCTTCAACGAGTAATCTACGCCTTCTATACCCGCCAAAACGGCCATCTCTTTATCGAAAGTGTCCCTTTCTACGACTGCACCTACTTCGTCTCCTGCTATCTCTTTTCCTATCGTCATTTGATGACCGCTGGGTGAGTAGAGTTTTGCTCCAAGCACTTTTTTATTGATGAAATGTTCGCTTCTCTCTATCTCGAGTTCGTCGAGCCAAGATAACGAAACTCCTTCAGCACACCTGACCGGAGAGCCGATCTCCTGCCTCTTTTCGATGACTAAAACATGGCCGGAACAGTTCTTTGCCGCGAAGCGGGCCGCAGTACTACCGATAG
>CAYXPD010000211.1:0-2858 GCA_964466995.1 uncultured Thermoplasmata archaeon
TTCTATAAACTTTTTGATTACCAGATAGATGATTTACTGAATCTATATACCATATGTTATTTTGATTTATGTCGTGATTATCTAATAAATAAGCCATATTTTGATGGGGTCTGTCTAAGGTCATGAAGTAGCCTTTTTTATCTTCTAAATCCAAGAGACCCTTAAGAAGAAAAAAATTTGTTTTGGCGATTTGAGTCGTTAGGGTATCTAAAAGGACGGTGCCTGGATTATCGACTCTTTTCAGTTCATCCATTATATCTCTCACCAGTTTTAAATCCTTCTTGTCCATTTAGTATTCCCACAACAAAACTTCACTAAGACATATATATAATTTTCTAAGATTTAAGAAATTATCTACTTAGAAGAGGAGGAAAAGAGATAGAAAAAGGTAAATAATCAATATCATAACATAGGGTAGGTAACATGGATTTAGATGAGATGTTCTGGCCGGACAATGTGGCTGTGATAGGTGCCTCGAACAAGGAGGGTAAAGTCGGTAACGCTATAATGAAATCGCTGAAGAGGAAATTTGAAGGAGGTATATTTCCTGTAAATATTAAAGAGGATCAAATACTCGGTATTGAAGCTTATGAATCCGTGACAGATATAGATGATAAAGTAGACCTAGCTTTGGTCTCTTTACCTGCGAAAATAGTTCCCAATATCATAGAAGAATGTGGGGAATCGGGAATAAAGAACGTGATAGTGGTCAGTGCGGGATTTAGCGAAGCCGGAAGAGAGGATTTAGAAAGGGATATCAAAGAAATCGTAGATAAATATGATATGAATCTAATAGGTCCTAATTGTTTAGGCATCTATAACCCTTGGATAGAGCTCGATACGATCTTCAACCCTCCCGAAAGACAAGCCCGTCCAGATCCAGGGTCTATCGCATTCCTTTCTCAAAGTGGAGCTTTCGGCGCTGCGGTTTTAGATTGGTTCTCTGAATCCAATATCGGTTTGAGCAAATTCATAAGTTATGGGAACAGAGCCGATATCGACGAGGCAGACCTGATCGATTATATTTCAGAGGACGAGAAGACCGACTATCTCATCTTTTATATAGAAGGGGTCAAAGACGGAAGAAGATTTTTTGAATCCGCTAAAGAAAGCAAAAAACCGATCTTTGCTATCAAGTCTGGACGTACCGAAAAGGGTTCCACCGCTGCGACATCTCATACCGCTTCACTAGCCGGTAAGGACGGTGTTTACGAGGGAGCATTCAAACAGTCAAATGTTATCAGGATAAAGACTTTGAGAGAGATGTTCAACGTGGCGAAAGCTCTCTCTTTTCAACCTCTACCTGAAGGAAAAAAGATAGGTATAGTAACAAACGGTGGTGGCGCCGGAGTCATGTCGACCGATTCACTCATCGATAAAGGTTTGAAATTAGCTACTTTTTCTGATCAGACAAAAAAGAAATTTGAAAGAGCAGAGGAAGAAGGTATTATGCCCGATCATGCTACCCTCAAAAATCCAGTCGATATCGTGGGTGATGCCCCCTCGGAAAGGTACAAGAAAGCTATGGAGATCACACTCGAAGACGAGAGTGTAGATCTCCTTATCGTAGTTTGTTTGTTCCAATCCCCTGCATTGGACGAGGAGATAGTCGACAAACTCGATAGGATGCAGGAAAAGGGAAAGCCGATTATAACTATTGCCTCTGGTGGTGAATTCACTGATAAGATGGCTGCTCGAATCGAGAAAAGAGGTTTGCCTGTTTATCAAACGCCTGAAGATGCGGTTCAAGCGGTTAACGGTTTGTGCAGAAGTGCTGAACATATGCGGTAGGACGTAATCTCTATCGAAAATCTTTTTTCTATCCTTTTCAATGATGAGATGATATGATAAGAAAGCATTGTTTCTTTAGTGGGAAGGTCCAAGGAGTTTTTTTCAGAGCGAACACCAGAGATAAGGCTCAAGGAAAAGGTGTAAAGGGCTGGGTAAAAAATCTTAAGGATGGTCGAGTGGAAGCTGTTTTCGAAGGTCCAGAGGAGAAAGTGGATGAAGTAATTGAGTTCTGTAAGAAAGATCAACCACATGCTAGAGTAGATGACTTCGAGATCGAAGAAGAAGAACCGACTGGAGAATTTGATTCCTTTCGTATCAAACGCTGATCTTCTAGGATAATCTAATCCTTTCCTTCTTCTATCAAGTCCCTAACTGCCCTTATCTGCATCGTATTAGTTATACCAGTCACTGGAGTAGGTACACCGGCGGTTATCAAGAGTTTATCATCTTTTTCAACCATATCCTTGTGGTAAAGTGTTTTTGCAGTATCACATACCATCTCATCTACATGTTCTGGAAACTCGGTGTAAAAAGCTTTCACTCCCCAGGCAAGACTTAAACTTCGTTGGACTGATTTTTTGTCGGTGAAAGCTATTATATCAATGTCTGGTCTGAACCTTGCAATCTTGTGGGCAGTATAGCCGGATGAAGTATGAGCAACGATGAACTTCGCATCGATCTCTCTAGCAGCTTGAGTCACGTTTTTTGCTATTATATCAGCGATGTCCCTACTCTCTCTATCAGTAGTGAAATATTCTCTTCCTTTGACGTAAGCTTCCATCTTCTCTAATATTTCAGACATAAATTTTACCGACTTGACAGGGTATTTTCCTATAGCAGTTTCTTCAGAGAGCATAACCGCAGCGGAACCATCTATGACTGCATTTGCAACATCGGAAACTTCTGCTCTTGTAGCTCTCGGACTTTCCGTCATAGATTTTAACATCTGCGTTGCTGTGATAACTGGCTTTTCCTGCAGATTCGCTTTCTCGATTATCTGCTTCTGCAAAACTGGAACATCAGAAGCCGGGACCTCGACGCCAAGATCACCTCTCGCTATCATCACC
>CAYXPD010000212.1:0-2850 GCA_964466995.1 uncultured Thermoplasmata archaeon
GGTACGATCATAGCGAAGCTGTTTTACAGATTGTTTTCATTCTTGATGAGAAGTCCTGAAGAAGCTGGGGAGGAGATAGTCGGATTGATCGGTGAACATGACGAAGAGACCGGAAAGTACTTTTCCAAGGGGGAGGAAAAGGAATCTTCCCGCGAATCCTACGACGTGAAGAAGCAGAGGAAGCTTTGGGAAGAGAGCAAGCAATTGATTGGTTTGGGTGAGAGGTAGTGATAATATTCTATGACCTGAAATCATGAGATATCTAGGAAAAGTTGACAGGCTCACTTTTCGAAAAAGTATTTAACTCAATAGATCCATCTTATATATTTGAAAGGAGGATTAAGCCATGAAAAAGAAAGCATTTGTCATCGCGCTCCTTCTTCTTTTATTGCTCAGCGTGACCTATTTAGCGGTCGGGATGGGAGGAAGTTTGTTTATTGGGGCCATCTTGGTCTTGGTTATAGTTTTGGTCGGAATAGCTTTCCAGATAAAAAGTGGTGATGACACAGAGCCCGTCGCTGAGACCGACAAGTTGGGCGTAAAACATCATAGTGAAACTCGACCGACCGCATTGGGATGTTATGGTCCTGAGGCTGAAGAAGAGAAGATGATTTATAACGAGAAACCCCCACCTAAAAAAATACGGCAAAAGGAGTAAAAATCATAGGAAAAAAGGTTTTAACCTTATCAGCTAAGGTATTCATATAGGCCGTAGATGGTCGTTATTATCAAGATCCCATAAAATACGATTATCGCAGATAAGGTAAATATAAAAACGTAGATATTCCCAGTGAAGGCAGCGGATATCAAGAAAAACAAAGCTAATCCAAAACCCGGTATCAGTAATATGGTCCAGATAACTCTTAGAACAAGTTGTAATCTTCCATCGAACGATATGTATAATCCAGAGATAAGCATTCCTGAAAATATTGTGATCCCAACGTATCCTGTTCTAATGATTCCATCTAGATCATCCCAATAAGTGCCGATCAATATTGAAGTGAACACGAGTCCTACCATGGTCAAGATACTGCCTGCGGTTTTCCTAGCAATACTTTTGTTCATAAAATATAGTTTTCGTTTTTGAGATATATTTTTTTTCACTATCGTATTGGAAGCTTTTGGTGGTTGGTCTTTTTTGTTCGAGAAAGCTTTTGGTAGTGGACTGCCGACTTTGAAAAAAGGCCGCGAAAAAAATCGATCATCGATAGCTATGACAAGTCGGATGAAATGGTGAGTTGGTGTGTTAACTATGATTAACGTATTTTGTTAAAATATGTTAACTGCAATTAACGTTTCTTAAGAAGATCTTCGATTATATTTTCTTTGAATAACAAGAAAAAGTAGGAGGGGATCTTGAAAATCCTTTCATCCTCTAGTTCAAATGTATCTCTGGTCAAGATCAGACCTTTTTTGATGTCTTCTTTGTTCATAAAATCTCTCAGGTGTTTTTCGTCTTTATTTTTGATATTTTGTTTGTACTTGATCTCTACGGGTAATATGGATTGATCGTTCCTGATCAGAGCATCGATTTCCTTCTGCTGTCGTCTGTGGAAAAATTCTACGTTCAGCTCATTGATCATGTGATTTTCTACCAATCGACCCATGTTTTCTCTTGAACTTTTCAACGTGTTTATTATGCAGGGATGAGAGAGATATACTTTTTTCAATTTTTTTGCCGATGTTATAAAACTTCCTGAATAATTGTAGATCAGTTTTAGTAAAAAGGAATTCTCAAGATAAAATATGTACTTGGATATAGTTTGTCTTGTTCTGGAAAGGTCCGAGGCTAGAGATTCAAATCTCAGAAGCATACCTGGCCTTTCGGCTATTATCCTGAGTAATTCCTCTATAACACTAGGGTCTTCTATATCGTAGTTTGAGGGTATATCCTTATAGATCACCTGATCTATCAAACTAGATCTTATGTATCTTTTAGTGAGTTCTTCGTCCATATCTATAGTTTCAGGCAAACCGTAAAAATTTACGAAACGGTGAAATTCTGTGATATATATGTTTTCTTCAAGACGAGTTTCATTGTAGCTCTTTTTTATATCTATGAACTCAGGATAAGAGATAGAACTGAGTTTCAGGTATTCTTTGAAAGTAAGAGGAGAAAGATTGCTCACGTAATTCCTTCCAGCCAAAGTTTCTTTACTGTTCTTCTTCAAAGTCAGGCTGGAGGAACCCGATAAAAGGAATTTGATAGGTAGATTTTTATCGTAAAGTAATTTGATCTTATTTTCCCAGTCCTCTAATTTTTGTATTTCATCCAAAAACAAGTAGCTCTGTTCTGAGATCTCATCTTCCATGATAATTTCCTGTTTGTACGTGTTGATTATCTGTTCGATAGAACTTACTTTTTTATCGAAACTGAAGTACATTATACGTTCTTTGGGAACTCCTTGTTCCAAAAGATGATCTATCAGCTGGTACATCAGAGTAGTTTTTCCGGTCCTCCTCAACCCTATTATGGAAACGATCTGTCTGTTAGAGATCAAATCACGTATTTCTTGAAATAAATCTCTCCTTTCTTCCTCTAATAGACGTTCTGGGACCTGGCCGGACGACCACCAAGGATTGAACCCTATCAGATCTTCAGCTTCCATGATCAATGTTATGTTTTGAATGGGTATATTAAGTTTTTGTTAATTCTGATTAACGTATTTTGTAAAAATATGTTAACTGTAATTAACGTTTTTTTTGTAATTGCCTGGCAGAGGATGATGATATATTGGAAGTTGGAGTGTTGGTGGGGGGAGAGTTTTGATATTAGAGTATTAAAAGTCACCCATCAAGCTTTTTATCTCTTCCATCACCCTCTTTTTATCAGGTGCTCTATGGATAAGG
>CAYXPD010000213.1:0-2843 GCA_964466995.1 uncultured Thermoplasmata archaeon
GCGAAGCCGGAGTTTGGAGGCGGTGAGATACTTGAACCCGTCTATATCCTCCTAGCGGGACGAGCTACGACCGACGTCAACGGAAAAAGGTTACCTTATAAATCTACCGCTCTTACAACTGCTGAAGAGTATCTAAAGGAGAACTGTCCCCATCTTAACGTGGATCAGGGAGTGATGATGGATTGTCGAATAGGTAAAGGGTCGGTTGATTTACAGGATGTTTATGATACCAGTTATCAGAACGCTAACGATACCTCATTCGGTGTCTCATATTCTCCACTCAGTGAGACAGAAAAAGTTACCCTAGAGATAGAGAGGTTGATCAATGGACCGTTGAAAGAAGACTTACCCGAAATCGGCCAAGATATCAAGGTCATGTCAGCTAGGAAAGGGGACCGGATCGACATAACTATCGCGGCTGCTTTCATCGACTCTCTAACACCAGATTCAGATCATTATGTAAGCGTTTTAGAGGAGTTGGAAGAAAGAGTTCTTGATCATGCTCATAAATTCACTGATAGAAAGATCAACCTGATGATAAACACTGCTGACGATCACGAAAACGATATCTATTATCTTACGGTGACAGGACTTTCTATGGAGAATGGAGATGATGGTTCTGTAGGTAGAGGAAATCGTACAAATGGGCTTATAACACCCTTCCGACCGATGAGCTTAGAGGCGGCCGCTGGAAAAAATCCTGTAACTCATATAGGAAAGCTTTACAATATCGTGGCTAATGAGATCGCCCAAGAGGTCTATCAGGAAGAAAAAGACGGAGTTCACGAAGTTTTAGTCAGACTTGTTTCTCAGATAGGTAAACCCATCTCTGAACCTCAGGTGGCAAGCATACAACTCGTTGTAGGGGACAATGAGGACCACGATGTGAGAAAAGACAATGCAGAAGCTATCGCTGAAGATCATCTGGAAAACATATTCGATCTGAAAGATAGGATCTTGAACGACGAGATAACTCTCTTCTAGTCTCCTCCGATGGCGAATCGAGCGAAGACTTTGCAGTCTTTGACCATATTGTCTAGAACAGCGTACTCGTTGGGCTGATGAGCTAGACCTTCATTAGTGCACCAGACCGCTGTCGGTATACCTTTTCTTCGGAAGCTTTTCGCAACGGTTCCTCCGCCGATACCGGCGAGACCAGCTTCGATCCCGGTAACTTCTTCGATCGAATCTTTCAAATTCTGTATGACTTCAGAGTCCTCCGGTGTTCGTTCCGGCGCATCGCTCTCCTTAACAAATTCTACGTTTATTTCAGCTTCGGTCTCATCTTCTATCTGTTCGGCCGCCTTTTCGAAGGTAGATTTTACACTTTCCAGATCGACCGAAGGTAAGACCCTGCAATCGAAGTACTGGGTTTCTTTTCCAGGTATAGTATTCACATTTGGTACGTTGCTGAGACGTTTTGTGGGTTCGAAGGTACTTTGGGGCGGGTTGAACAGTTCTTCTTCTTGGTCGAACTCGTGGTGCAGTTCCTCGTCAACAAGGTTTTGATATCTTGCCATGATCCTGTTCGCGTTTATATTTTGACCAGGGAAGGCAGCGTGTCCCTGTTTTCCATGGACCGATATCTTGACCCAGAGTCCGGCCTTCTCGACGATCTCGATCTTTTTACCTCCTTCTTCACTGTGATCGGGAACTACTACCATATCGTTTTCTTTTATCAGACCCTTCTCCAAGAGATGACTAACACCATATTTGCTACCGGTCTCTTCATCGGAGACCATCATTATCTTGACGTTATATTTTGGTTCAACTCCCGCTTCGTTTAGAGCTCTCACCGAATATATGCTGGATATGAGAGCCTGACCGTTATCTTCTGTTCCTCTGCCGTATATCTTTCCGTCTTTGAAAACAGGATCGAAAGGGTCCGAATCCCATTCGTCGAGGTCACCTTCAGGAACGATATCCATATGGGTTATTATTATCAAGTTTTTCTCGGTCTTTCCTTCCTTAGTAGCAACTATATTAGGTCTGACGCCTGCAGGAACTCTATCGTCTTCAGCATCGTGCCTTTCTATCGAGTCAAAACCGAAATCATCTATAAGGTCTATAATGAATTCAGCCCTCTCATTTTCCCCTTTTCCATCGTTTGTAGGTCCTATTGCAGGGATTTGAATCATTTCCATAAGTGATTCTTTCATCTCATCTTTCATCTCTTCCGCTTGTTCAAATACTTCTTCCATAATCTCACCTAATCGTTTCTGAGAAGAGTAAAGAAATATATCGATATAAATTTTAGGCTGGGAGTGGATGTTTCTCGTAGTCTTCTTTTAGATCTTCTCCAGTCAGGTCTAAGTATATTTGGGTCGTTGTTAGAGAAGAATGGCCTAGTATCTTTTGGACACTCCTCAAGTTCATCCCGGATTTTAGAGAGTGAACGGCAAAACTATGCCTTAACATGTGTGGATAGACGTTCTTTTTTATGTCAGCTTTTTTAGCGTACTTCTTGACAATCCTTTCCACCTGTCTGGTGGATATAGGTTCATCTCTCTGCGAAAGGATCAATACGCCCTCTTCTCTGTCTTTTATGTAAATCTGTATAAGGTCAAGGGTGTCGTCATCTATCGGGACAATCCTGTCCTTGTCTCCTTTTCCTCCTCTAACTGTTATCATGCCTTCTGAGAAATTTATATCCCTTATCTTTAGAGATGTCAGTTCTGACACGCGGAGACCGCATCTGTACAAAATACGCAGGATAATCCTGTCTCGGAGTTTGTCTCTATCTGGGGCGTTCAAAAGCTTTCTCACTTTATCTTCTTTCAAATATTTAGGCAGTTTTCTTCCCATCTATCCACCATGTCTGACGATTCGTATGACAAATAAAG
>CAYXPD010000214.1:0-2843 GCA_964466995.1 uncultured Thermoplasmata archaeon
ATGCACAGCGAAGTCTTCGTTCCTGATGAAAAAGCTGCGAAAAGATTAGAATCAAAAGGCTACAAAGTTCTCGAGGGCACTGATTTCTTTCATCTTCAGGGAAGACCGGATAAAGGGACTGCAGTACGATATATCAAGGACATTTTGGATCCAGACGTCACATTATCTATCGGTGATGCAGAAAATGACTATCCTATGTTCAAGGAAACCGATTACTCCGTTCTTCTAGGTGCTGAAAGATCAGAAGATGTTGAAGCAAAAAAGATCGAGAAAAAAGGACCTGAGGGATGGAACGAAGGTGTGAAATGGTTTTTAGATAAATTAGATCTCTGAGATCATCTCGGCTGTAAACATATTGACACGTTTACCCATCGCTCTTTTCAAAGCGTTGTAACTGTATCCTCTCTTCTCGTTAAGTTCACTCTTGATACTGGCCCATTTCGGGAGCAGATTAAGTTCTTTATTCTCCAACATCTCATCTTTCATGATCTTGTCGTAGTTCTCTATACGTTCTTTATCTTCCTCAATGTCTTCTTTGCAGTAAGTGACCCTGCTAGAATATTTTTTACCGATCTCCCTATAATGTTCAAGCTTTTCGAAGGCACGTTCTTTATAATCGTCTAAGATCTCTTGAAGCAGCTTTTCGATCTCTTCTTTGTCTTTATCCTCATACTCTTCAAGCCAGTTAAAGATCGCGTGAGAGATTCCTCCCAACATATGTTTTACGTGCGTCTCAGGACCAGGGAGGTGCTGATAAAAACCGAAATTCGGTTGAGCCATCTTTTCCTTTCCATAATTGTTCATGAATTGAAAGAGCATCGAAACTTCGATATCATAACCGTTAGAAAATCTGATATGGTTGAGAGCCTCTCTATGGAAGGCGACCTCTCCAGAAAGAGGATATTTTATAGATCTCATCTCGTCTTTACCTAACTTCTCGTCCAATATCTCGAATATCGGTTTGATCGCTAACCTGGCTAATCTTCCACCTAGCCTGTATCTGTCCCCGTGATCGTGTTGTCTAAGATACGAAGCCTTGGAGAAAAGAGTACTGCTGCCGTATCCTTGGAATTCTTCCACATCCTTGAGTATAGGATAAACAAGATCGGTTACGTAATATTCCTCAAAGCTCTTTATATCCGAATCTAAAAATGCGATTATATCTCCTCTAGAGGTCGGCACGGACAACCAGAGTGCAGATCCTTTACCGTTCTTGATCTCCTCTCTCTGAACCCTGTCAAAGATACCCTGATTTTCCAAAATTTCAGATATTATTTCATCCCTCTGATGTATCACCTTGCAGCAGAATTCGTACCTTCCGCTCCCAGCCCTGAGCCTAGCAGCGGGTAAAGACTCGATGAACTCTAACTCTCTTTGAAAAGTCTGGCAATGTTCAAAAAATATGTTTAACATGTCCTGTAAAAATTCTTTGTCGATTTCGCCGTTTTTAGTTGAACCATCGATGATCAGTAGTTCGTCTACCACTCCCTTATCTACCTGGTGCCCTATCTTTTGAAGGATATCTGAAAGTATCGACATGTATTTCTGATTACCTCTGTTGAAAGTCGGTAGAACTGCAGTGACCTCTAAAGGTCTCATACCGCAGCTTTCCTCCACTGCGGAACACTGCTTCAGTTCGAGTATCTTTCCTGAGGAAATGTAGTTGGGTTTTTCATAATCCATAACTTAACTCCTGAATAGTTTTGCTTTTTAAAATATTTAAAAATTGCGTTATCTGTCATTAAAGATCCACGTCGAATTTACAGTGACCGTCACCTTTCCCGTGACATTGAGATTCATGAACCTCCACCATCTGATCTAAAACCGATTCAAATATGCCTTCGATCATACCTTCATCTAGAGAACATAACGGGTGTCCGACCGAAGGCATCTCTGAGCAGTCAAAACAATCTTCTACTATCAAATCTTCAGTTTCCGTGACTTTCATGTTTCCTAAGCCGGTTTTTTCCCAAAAGTCGCTCACCTCTTCGAAAAGTTCCTCTCGGTTTTTAGCCGACAGCTCGTCTCCAATGGCTCTGCCAGCGTCTCTACCGATCTCTTTCAGGGCGGGATGAACATCCAAACCGAAAGAATCCAATCCATGCCTCAAAAGATGAAAAAGACCTTTCAAAAACTCGTACTTTTCGCCACGTGTGTCTTTTAGACCATCCAATATATTTCGGTAATGATCATCGTGAGGTCGTTCAGACCTTCCAAGTAATTGAGAAGAGATATAGTAGATCTTCTTTCTCTCATCGGTGGAGTCCTCTTTTTCATCTATTATACCTAGTTCCTTCAGGTCAGAAAGATGAACGGAAGTCGTTGATTTAGCCTTTCCCAGTTCCTCCCTGATTTGAGATGCGTGTTTTTCTCCTTCACTCAATATATCTATTATCTGGTTTTTCGTTTCGCTCTCTATAACCACTACGCCGGAATCGTTAGAAAATATCCTCGGCTCTTCATCAGTTTCGGCCATCGTTTGATTTTCAAACGTTAAGTGAGATATAACTGTTTCCCATCTATACGAACGTTCGTATTACACCGAAATATTTTTAAACGCCCTGTAAATTACTAAGCCCGGTGTAAAAATATGGAAAAGCATAGCGCTCACGACTCAGTAGAGAAGATGTATGATAAGGTCAAAGAAGACGATATGACGAACGTACATAATAGATACGATGCGATGGAAAAGGTTAGATGTGAATTTTGTGCAAAGGGTACTAGATGTAATATCTGTTCTCAAGGACCATGCCGTATCGTAGACGGTGTTACAGAAAGAGGGGTCTGCGGTATAGACAAAGACGGGATGGTGATGAGGAATATGTTGAAAGTAAACAGCATGG
>CAYXPD010000215.1:0-1407 GCA_964466995.1 uncultured Thermoplasmata archaeon
CCCGTTGATGGTATCGAGTTAGATGGCGATATCACCTACATAGAGATTGAAGTTGAAATAACCAACCATGAACTAGTTGATTTCAAAGACGTAGAAGCCCAACTCATGGTAGGAGATAACACGCCTTTTTTCAATCCAGTTGACCGGGAAAGAGAGTATGTAGAGATGCATGGACCCGCTCAGGAATTGCCTGGAGAAGGCGGAACAGCAGAATTCACTTTTACAGTGGACATCAATACCGAATTTGTTTCAGAAAGAATAGGTAATGGGTCCCATGCGCATGAGGCAACCCTGATGATAACCCAGGCCGTGAATGAGGATACCAATGAAGAGATCACCGATATCGAGGTCAATGCCCCGCTAGAGATAAGCGGATATGGGCCGAATATAGTAGTTGAGGCAGAACTTAGTGATCATGATCTAGAAGTTGGAGAAAACTTCAACTTAGAATATACCATCAGGAATGAAGGTGACGAAACTGCTAGAGAGACCACAGTTTCTATGGTACCTGATCTCTATGATAATGAAAACTGGTCTATAATAGATGGGTATATCCGGGCTTTAGCTAGTGAAAAATATGTCTTCGACGAAGGTGATTTAGAAGAAAGATCAAAGAACACATCTCATCTGAAAATAGGTCTATTAGGAGTAGAGGAAGCTGAGGACATCGTGGATCTTCATATGTACATTGAGGGAGCTCTCTCGGCACCAAGACCGCATATATGGAACCTATATATAGGAGAGATAAATCCAGGCGAAGAGATCGAAGTCAATTTCGAAATGATCACATCAGAACACACACAGATAGGCCAGCCTTACCATGAAAATATACATATCGAATGGATCGATGCTGAGGGGGAGCCTCAAGAAGAGACATATGATATGACAATAAGATTAGCAGAAGACCTAGAAGAACCTGATGAGCCTACAGAGATAGGTGATATAGATGCCACGCTAGTTGGTGTTATTCTAGTCATACTTATTCTTGTAATTGCACTCGCTGTATTTATTGCTACCAGAAAAACTGATGTTGAAGAAGAGTCCTTCGAAGAGATGGAAGAGGAGTCCTTAGAGGATGTGGAAGATGAACCTGATATTAAAGAGGAGGAAGAACCTCCGGAACCTCCTGAGATGGAGGAATCAGGGGAAGAAGAGTTTTAGGAAAAAACCTTTTCTTTCTCTCTATATTTATAAACGGACTCGTCGGGATCCGGAACGATAGGGAGGATAAAGGTGAGGAAGTGAGCAAATACGAACGGACTCGTCGGAAATCGAACATTTCCAACTGCCCTTTTAAAATAAAATATTTGTAAACGGACTCGTCGGAAATCGAACATTTCCAACTGCCCTTTTAAAATAAAATATTTGTAAACGGACTCGTCGGAAATCGAACATTTCCAACTGCCC
>CAYXPD010000215.1:1507-2842 GCA_964466995.1 uncultured Thermoplasmata archaeon
TAAAATAAAATATTTGTAAACGGACTCGTCGGAAATCGAACATTTCCAACTGCCCGTTTAGAATAAAATATTTGTAAACGGACTCGCCGGGATTTTCGTCCGAACTGGTAATGCCAGATCGACTTTCGAACCCGGGTTTAGGGCTCCGGAAGCCCCGGTGATATCCTTTGTAGCCCAGTTTCAGTAGAAACAGGGTAGCTACACCACGAGCCCAAGCGGTATTAGAAGTACAAATCGATCGGATCTTGCTTAGTGTTGAGCTTTGACTACTCAAATTCGGTGTAGCCGCACTTACCGCAGGATAGTCGATCCTCGTGTTTAGCTAAAAAAACTCCGTCCCCGCACTTGGGACAGTTCCTTCTCTTTCTTTTTATTTCACCATCTTCTACTTCAAATATGTCTCCTTTATTCATCTATACCACCTGTTCAACCTCTTTCTTTAAAATAATCTCTCTCATATTTTCTCATCGATTCTTCATCATCGTACACTCTAGCATGTACCATAGACTCTTCCTTACCAAATTCTGTATCGATCTTAGCTATGACGATCTTACCTTTATCTGCATTGACTATGTTAGCGATTTCGCCTGTCACTGAATCTCGTGTTGGCGTTGCTTCTCCTTCATGGTCTACCTTCAATTTCATCTCTCTTCGGTTCATCAGATTGTTTTCTTCTTCATGTTCTATCTCAACTTCCACCATCTTATCTACCATTATCCACTTCTATCATCTTATTTATTATTTCCCAAGTCTTGTCCTTTAAATCTTCTGATACCAGGTTTATTACCATGCCTTCTCCAGGTATCCCATAGATAACTATACCGTCCAAAGGACACAGTGCGATAGCAACGAGAGAAAGCATGTCCTCTTCTCCATCTACAAGGACAACCACTTTATCTTCTCTTTCGATCGCATCTTTTATCGTTTCCCATGCTTTATTCCTTATCTGAGAAGGTGGGTTTTTCAGTTCGATAGTCTTCTCTTCACTCCATTCCCTAAATTCATAATCATCTCTCTGTGTCTTACCGTCCACTATTCCAACATCCGGCTGGATACCTTGTTGAAGGAGGATATCGGTGACCACATCACCCACTGTGATGATCGGTCTTTTTTCTCTATATACTTCTGGGAGTTCTCCTTCCACGACCGGTCCTAATGTTTGTTTCAATTCCTCTCTGTCCTCTTCTTTTAACCTGAGGTCCGTATCTGGTATTTCTGGCAAGGTTTTCTATCCTCTCACTTTCAGAGCGAATTTTCCGTTCGCCTTTATACCCATCTTCTTGGCTAGCATAGAATGTTCGTGATCTATTATTACCAAATAGCCCTGCCACTCTC
>CAYXPD010000216.1:0-1699 GCA_964466995.1 uncultured Thermoplasmata archaeon
ACCATCTGTATCCATCCTGACCATAGACGTAGAATCTCCTTCCGTGCTGTACAATTCCCATTCTTCGGTTTTCGACCATAGCCCCCATCCTGCAGAGACCTCCACTTCAAATCTTCCCGCGTGATCGATGTCAGTATCTTTTGAAGGAAGTTCAAGACCTACTATGACTTCTAATATCAATTTGCCCTCGATTCTAGCAAGTCCTGCCCCTACCTCTCCATAGGGTCCCCCTCCAAAATTTAGGATGAACTCTATAGGGACCTCACTATCACCAGGGTCCAGTGAAAGACCACTTTTATCTTCATAATCTAGAGCACCAACTTCATATTCAACACCTATCTCACCTCCTATCTCTGCTGTCAGACCGACTTCAGCAAATCCTATAGATTTAAGAGGTATATCTATCTGAATCCCCGTCCCGACTTCGAGCTCTAATCCTCCAGAAACTGTGACCCCTCCTCTTTTTACTATCAGGTCTATACTGACGCCTGCAGAGACCTCTATCTCAGGGTCTGCAGCATAATCAAGAGAATTGCCCAATTCCCCGTCGAAATCATCTACACCCATATAGTCTTCGTCTACATCTGTATAAAATTCTATCAGAGTGGTTTCAAAGTTAAGATCGTTATCGAATACTATATCCCTGTCAGGAAACAGTTCCATCTCAAAACCGTAATCACCTCCAAAATACCTTTCTAGATCATCGAGTATTTCTAATTCTGGAGTTCCAGATATGTCAATATCTTCCAAAGCATCCTTCAGTTCATCCTCATCATCTATCTCAGGTATTTCATATTCGACCTCCCATCCAGTATAATCACCGTCTTCCTCTATATTTGTTATCTCAAGATCATCACCGAAGAACGCATCAAGCAAATATGGAAACCATCTAGGGGTCTCGATTATGTCTACATGTTTCTCATTTTTTAGTTCGATCTCATGTGGAAAATCGATCGGACTTTCGACCTCACCTCTGAGATCATTACGAAGATAAGGTATAGATCTAACGTCCTCATCTTCACTAGAATCGCTTACACTCAAGGTTTTCCTCCAAATATCTCTATTTTGTTCTAGGTAGCGCTCATCAGCTGTATGATTCTCCTTCAAAAACTCAAATTCTATGTACTCGTAGGGTAGTCCTGCTTGGGATTTTAGTTCATATGTATTCTTTAAAGCGTCTTCACTGCCTAGATAATCAAAAGGCTCTTTGTCTTTTGGTAGATGAAAAAATATCTCTTCGGACCCAGTTTCTTCGTAGGTAGAAGTCAATTCGAATTCGCCGAGAACCCAAGCACTCTGCAGACAGCGCCGCTTATTCCCTCTACTATTCTCATATTCTAGTAAAACACTTTTCAGGCCGACCTCTTCATACTTTTTGTACATACCCTCTTTGTAATTACTCTCTTCCCAATTTGGTCCTTCACTTGGATCGTGATCTAAGTCCCACCTGATTTCATACGGACCTTCCTCACCTTCATCTATTGGTAGTAATCCATCTTCGAGGATTTGATATCTGTTCGCTTTCTCCAAAGCTCTTTCATAGGAGAAGTATCGAGCCTTTGTTCTTATCACTGACGTATTGTCTCCCACGCCTTTTCTGTTCACCGCCGCTACCCTATAATCATAAGCTTTCGTTTCATTTTGCCTTTCTATCTCATCGGAATAAGATAATCCAGTAACATTGTCGATCTTTTCGAAA
>CAYXPD010000216.1:1709-2839 GCA_964466995.1 uncultured Thermoplasmata archaeon
GTAGACGTGATATCCCAAGATATGGTCTCCCGATGTTTTTATGCCGTCATAAGCAGGGGGCTCCCACTCGAGTAATACGTCTCCATATTCTGAGCTGGTAGTGAGATGTTGAGGAGCAAGAGGTGTCCTGTTCTTGAAAAAGTAACGAGCATGTTTTAAATCTCCTTCACCCTGGTCGTGATAGCTTATATGGGTTTCCGCCTCTCCTATATAATCAAGGGAGGTATGAGAACCAACTCTACCTTCAGTATCTATTTCAACATTCTTCCATTCTTCATCCTCTTTTACAGCGAATCTTAAGTTTTCCTCGCCCCATTCGTGGTAAGTTATAAGGGGATTATCAGAACCATAAAGTTCAATCGATGTGTACGTTCCAGAGGGATCTGATTTGGAGATCATTTCAGAAATCCAATCGCCATCATCGTTCGAATTGGTAACGTATTTTAACCGTTTATAGTCCTCTGTCCATTCATAACAAGAGATATGAGCTCTATCATTCTGGTCTAACTCAAGTGAAGTGTACTTCCCGACAAGTTCACCTGCTTCTTCAACAGTTTGAACATCCCATCCTTTTTTTCCATCTCTTACAGACCTCTCAGCGTATTTTAGGTCTCTTTTCTCCCAATCGTAGAATGTTATGTGAGGTTGCGAATCACTGTCAAACGCAAGAGATGTGTAACGGCCAAGATTCTCACCGTCATCACTGACCGTAAAAGTTTCCCATCCGTTATCATCGAACTCAGCGTATTTTAAACCTCCATCATCATAGTCATGATAACTGATCCCCAGATTATCATCTCCCACTAATTCAAGAGATACATATTTTCCCACCTCAGGATCATCGTCTACAAAATCTGTACGCTCTACTCTATTATTTTCTACACACCATAGTTTGTATTTTAACCTTGATTCAGTTGCATCATAATAGGCGATATGTGCCTTACTGTTTCTGTCGACCTCTAAAGAAGAGTACCTTCCTACATCGCTTTCGTTATCTATAGTCCATATCTCCCAATCCCTATCTGGATCATCTATATCGTTTTGAGCTAATTTTAAATCTTGTGAACCTTCCGCATAATAACTTACGTATACCGATTTTCCATCTTCATACTCTTTCACATCTATAGAAG
>CAYXPD010000217.1:0-2825 GCA_964466995.1 uncultured Thermoplasmata archaeon
ACAGATGAAAGTTTGGAGAAAGGAGAAAAAGAACATAAACAGATAGGGAAAAAACTAGAAGGACTTAAAATCAAAGAACAAAAACTTAAACTCCTTGAGAATTTGATCCTGGGACTTGCTATCCTAACTACAGTGGTATCGGTTTTTGGTATATCTTTTTTGACTTCTGATGAAATTTTCAGCAATATATTCATAGTTCTAGCTCTTATATGGCTGTTAGCTGCGACCTTCTTTTTACTCATCGATGAAGCATATAAAGGTTTGATAGAAAAGACAAAATTGGAAAGGACAGTGCTTATATTTGCAATGATAGCTACTATGCTCTCAGTATTCAGCTTTTCTATACCTCTTCAAGATTATTTTTTCGCCCAAATCGCTCAATTACTCTCACTGTCCTGGTTGATCGGCGCGTCTTACTGGCTCAACCATTCGTTAAAAATTAAGACCGAAACAGAACAAGAAAGAGGAGATCTGAACTTAGAAGAAGGAAAGATAAAGTATGTTGATAAACTTGAAAAAAAGAGTAAACTATTGAAATCTGATAAGTACAAATTGAGAGGAAAGCCGGATCTTATACTGGAAAAAGATGGAAATCCAGTACCAGTTGAAGTCAAGACAGGAAGAGTGCCCGAGGGGCCCTTCTTTTCTCATATACTCCAGATAGCCGCTTACTGCCTTCTTGTTGAAGAAGATATAGGAAAGAAACCTCCATATGGGCTTATAAGATATGGAGATACTGAATTTGATATCGAATATGATGAAGATCTTAAACATTTATTACTCGAAAAGATAGGAGATATGAGGGATCATATAAAAAATGGAGATGTCCATAGAAATCACAACAGAGAAGGAAAATGTAAGAATTGCTCTAGAAGGAAAATCTGTGATGAATCTCTAGTTTAATTATCCTTATCCAGCTTATCAATTTTTTTCTTTATATCCTCAACATCTCTCCTCATCTTCAACATCTCTTCTTCAAAATTCGTAAATTCCCTAGATGAAAAAATCCGATGTGAGATGAACATTCCTACGAACAGAGCTCCAACGATCGCTAGGAATGAAATGATGACCAACCCAAAAACGAAAGCGAAGAAATTATAGAAAATATCTTGAAATTGTATCCAACCGGTTATCATAGCCAATCCTACAAATCCTAGTATTATTATCGCTATACTCAACGCCTTCAATGATAACGGTATCCTTCTCATTGTTCTTCATCCTCCTCAACTATATTTAGGATGCGCATAAATGGAAGATTATTTTTATCCATATATTCTTCTTCTTCGTCATAATAAGTGATCTTAAATATAACGTCTTCCCCAAACTCTTCCTCATCAACCTCAGGGTTAACATCGAATGTAGCGTTGAAGTTATACCGATTCTCTTTTCGAGTAGCATTCACCACTAAATCAAAGCTAGATCGGTTAGTCCTATGTTCAATACTGTATCCGATTGTTCTGATCTTTTCCTCAGTCCCGTTCAAATTAATGGTCATATTCTCAAATCTTGTTGCTTCCGTCCCGCTCACATGGATTATCGTTTCATCTGCCCTCTCGTCATAATCTACAATCAACCTAGGTATATCTACCCCTGGTGGGTCAGGTGTTTCGATACACCCTAAGGAAGATACAATTAATATGAGGATAAAGATTACCGAAAGATGTCTTTTCATCAACGTATTATCATAATAGGGTTTAATTAAACTTTAGCTTTTCTGACTGTTTGTTGGATGATGGATATACAAATAGCGGACCCTCGGGGATTCGAACCCCAGTCCTCGGCTCCGAAAGCCGAAAGGATATCCAGACTACCCTAAGGGCCCATGAGGAAAAGAACATGGTACTAGTAGAAAATATTTGAAGGTGTTATTATCCTTTACCCTCTTTCTATTTAGAGTGGCAAATCAGAATTTTTAATGGCCTATTGGCTAGTGGAGTAAGTTGATGAATAATATCCCTACGAGTATACCAGCTAGTATACCGATTATCGCAGTGTGTCCCTCCATCCTTCGATGGGCATCAGGGATCAACTCATCAAAAACGATATAAAGCATCGCTCCAGTAGCGAATCCAAGACCTATCGAAAGAGCTACATCAGAAACCCCTCCCAACAAGCCTCCGATAAGAGCCCCAATACCCATAGGGACCCCAGCCAAAGCTGTCACTAAAATAATCCTAGAAGCTCTAACTTTTCCTACACACATAGCAGCTCCAACCGCCATTCCTTCCGGAAAATTATGTATCGCCATCAAAATAGCTAAAGCTAAACCGATCTCAAAACTAACCATGAACCCCGTACCTATCGCAACACCTTCAGGTAAATTGTGCATCGCGATACCGACACTGAGAAGGATACCAGTTTTGAGATATCTAGCTTTTTCTTTATCTCCCTCGCAGTTAAAAGAAAAGTGCCTATGGGGGAATTTGATATATACAAATCCTATCATACCTATACCCAAAAGAAGTCCGGCAACAGCAGTAATCAACGACCCTTCTTCGATGGATTCAGGTATAAGTTCTACAAAAGTTATGGAGACCATTATACCTGCCGAAAAACCTAGTAATATACTTAGACTCTTGTCCTCGACCTTCTTTAATAGCACAACGGATAATCCACCCATAACTGTCCCTAACACACCGCTTAGCAATCCGATGAGAGTGATGGTAACTAAATAAGGGAACATGTGAATCTCGATGATGTTTAGGAGTACCTAAAATATAAAAGTTTTGTTTCGGTTTCGGAACTTCTTTTCAAAGATAAAATAAAAAAGAGATAGCCCCGGGCGGATTCGAACCGCCGTCGCCAGGTCCAGAACCTCACATGAT
>CAYXPD010000218.1:0-2803 GCA_964466995.1 uncultured Thermoplasmata archaeon
TGGCCGTTTTTTGCAGGACTGGGACCGCGTATCACCTCCTTTGATCACTGTGGAAATGTGTGGTATCGAAAACATAAACGACTCGACTCAAGAAGATGATCGATGTCCCAATACCAAAACGGGTATATATTGTAAAAAATACGGTTATTTCCATTGTGCGGGAGAAGAGAACTGCGAAAATCCTGAAGATTATATGGAACACCTTGAAAGTCATCAAGATAAATTTCAAAATGTCGACATAAAGAAAAATATAGAATAAAGGGATTCAGTCAACTTCCAGGTCTTGACCCCCGTAAAACGCGTCTTGAACCGCGGTGTAGATATCCTCTAATCCCTGCTGATCAACGCTAGATATAGGAGTTATACCTTTGTGAAGACCTAAATTCTGTATCCCTTTGATCAACTCTATACTTACCTGGGTTTCAGACTCGTTCTGTTCTCTAAGAGCTGAATCCAATTTCCAAAAGTCTTCCGACCATGTCTTTACCATCTCCAATTCTTCTCGGGAGAGTATATCAGATTTGGATAGCACCGGAAAATAAGGGATATCGAATCTAAATTGCGTGGTAGCTGCTAGAGTCATCAAAGATACTAGGCCTGAGGGCTGCTTAGCTAGCACTGGATCAAACAAAAAAGTGATTAAAGATCTTTCTCCTAGCGTTTTCACCATCTCTCTGCTTGCTTCTCTAAACGTGAAGAGCTCCATCTGGCCAGGAGTGTCTATTAGATAATAATGGGTATTAAATTCGTCCATCACTTTCCTTATCTCGGGAGCTTTCATGGCGACCATATCAGCAGAGACTATCTGCGCTCCGTTAGGTCCTAGATCATGTTCTTCCATCACCCTTTGAAGAGAGACCCAATCTCTGACGTCTATGTCCACAGAATATGGAAGATTATCAGCTCCTGGATCCAGATTTACAGTCACAGCTTGATATCCTTGGCTCTCCATCCACTCTTTAAATGCTTTGGTAAGAGTGGTTTTCCCAGAGCCAGCGGTTCCGACAAAATACAATGTTGCAGTCATCTATTTCACCTCTAATAGTATCTTTCTAAAAGTAAAAAATTTTATCCAGGTAGAGTGGAGACCAAGACGGTGATCTCTTCTTCGGCGTCTTCGTCTTTCAACTCGTCTAATCTCTCGACCATATCTTCAAATATCTTATCGACCTCGTCCATCGTCTCCTCAGTGAAAGGAACTTTTTTAAAGGATACCCAACCGACTTCGTGATCTATTGAATCCTTATCCTGGATGTACTTTATACCTCTATTCACCATACCCTTGACCGTTCCTAAAGCCGCGATTTTATAACTCTTCTTTTCCTCGAGAGTGAGATCATCCCATACCGCGCTCGAATCCAGCCATTCCTCCTCAACGTCATAGAATCTTTTCACTATATTACCTTCGGTTTCCTCTCTAGAAACGTGGATTAGTCCTGCATCGAGTAATTTGTGTACATGGTGGTGAGCTGTTTGAGGAGTTATACCGATCTTTTCGCTCAAATCTGTTATCGTCATCTCTTCTTCTAATAAGAGAGCCATTATCTGGAGTCTAGAAGCGTTTGATAGGACTTTTATCTGGTCGATTGTTGGTTTAAGGTCTTCAGGCATCTTGACACCTTCGATAGCGTCTTAACGTACAAATAACTCCGAAATATTTAAATATTACCCAAAGTAATAACCCAATTAGATGGTGTCTAAACGATAAGTAATACGGATACCGAAAAGGAGGAATAAAAATGGTAATAAAGATTGAAGAAAAAGGAAAAGGTAGCAGATGGGAAGTAGTTGGATTGGAAACCGCGATATTCGCTGAGGAACCTCCCCCGAGAAAGGGTAAGAGAAGCGATTTCAATTGAAAAGCGCAAGGCCCAATTCAGACACTACGATTTCGTCTGCTATCTAAAAACCCTTTATATTTTTTTAAATAGAAAATCAAAAAAAGGAAGAAGTTTTCAGTACTCATAGGGATAATCATCGCCCAGAGGGCTCATACGAACTTTTTCATCATCAAACTCTAAAGTTTGAAGGATATTTTTAGTCTTTTCTATCAGAGTTTCTCTACAGCCTTTTCTATTCTATCCATAGATTCTTTTATGTTCTCTAAAGAATTGGCGAAGGAAAGCCTCAGATGTCCTTCTCCTTTATCTCCGAATGCGGAACCAGGTGTCGTAGCCACTTTCGCCTTTTCAAGGAGATGCATAGAAAGATCCATGCTATCCATGTCGAAATCATACTCGGGGAAAGTGTAAAACGTAGCATTCGGTTTACTGCATCTAAAACCTTCCATATCATTCAACCTTTCCACTATGAGTTCTCTCCTTTCTTTGTACTTACTCATCATACAATCGATAGCTTCTTCAGATTTTTCTTTATTCGTTAAAGCTTCTAGGCCGGCTTTCTGGGCAAAAGAAGTAGCACAAGTTATGGAATGAGTCTGTATTTTAGCTATATTTTCTAAAAGTTCCTCGTTGCATGCAGCCCATCCCAATCTCCATCCGGTCATCGCGTAGGCTTTAGAAAATCCGTTTACCGTGATGGTTCTTTCCCTCATACCGTCCATAGAACCTATCGATATGTGTTCACCTTCGAAGACCAGTTTTTCGTACACTTCGTCTGTCAGAACTAAGAGATCATTGTCTATTGCGATGTCCCTTATCGCTTTCATATCTTCCTTATCCAAGGTTTTACCAGTAGGATTATTTGGAGAGTTCAAAAGGATGATTTTAGTACGGGAAGTCACCTTTTCTTGAAGTACATCAGGATCTAAAGAGAAATCGTGTTCATCTACTGGAGCTCTTCT
>CAYXPD010000219.1:0-2766 GCA_964466995.1 uncultured Thermoplasmata archaeon
AGAATTAGGTATCGACGCGGAGATAGAAAAGGTCGAGGATATAAGCGAGATAAGTTCGCGAGGAGTTATGACGACTCCAGCACTATCTATCGACGGAGAAGTGATAGCTAAGGGAGAGATATTGGATCCTAAACAGATAGAAGAGAAACTCAAAAGCTGATCTAAAAAACCCTTCTATGGGGCGTATTTTTTTCCCTTCTCTTTTATTCGATATATGACGAAATTAGCATCTCTCTCTCCTTCGATCAGCCTTTCATCTTTTAGAACAGATAGGTGATATGACAGCTTCGAATCCTCTATATCGAGCATCTCTTTTAAAAGGCAAACACAGAGATCCTGCTGATTTAAGAGAGCGAGGATTTTCAGTCTGATTCGATTAGATAATGCCTTATTTATTCGGACTTTTTCTTGAATATTTTTGTTCTCTATATTTTTCAGAAGTTTCGCTGTGCCACCTCTTTTATCAAGATTTTGCTCTATCTCGTCAGGTATTTCCTTATCCATAGCTCTTTCATCAAAACATATATTCTAAAAACTAATATAGTTTACGAGAACATCGTTTCAATGCGAAAATTTTTATCACCAAGCGCCTCTAAATTAGAAAGTGGTAAAATGGAAAAAGACGAAGATCAGTTAGATCAGATCTCAGGTGAGGTCTTCGAACTCGAGGACTTGATCGATTATCAAGAGGGCGCTGTGGTGAGCAGAACTCTAGTGGATAAAGATGAAGTGACCTTGACAGTATTCGCTTTTGATGATAACCAGACGCTCAGTGAGCACACTGCACCACATGATGCGCTACTTCAAGTTTTAGATGGAACCGCTAAAGTGATCATCGATGGGAAAGACTACATCTTAGAAGAAGGCGAAACCATCGTGATGCCTGCCGAGATACCTCACGCCGTGGAAGCAGAGAGTAGGTTCAAAATGTTCTTAACGATGGTAAAATAGAAAAGAAAGTAGTTTTAGCTTCTATTTCGCGGTCCAACCGCCGTCTATCAAAATATCTTCACCGTTGATGAAGTTCGATTCTTCTGAAGCTAGGAACACCGCAGCATATGCTATATCTTCAGGTTTCCCCAGGCGCTTGTAAGGGGTGTTCTGTTCCATGAACGCCTTCATATCAGGATCGCTTAGAAAGTCGTCGGTCATCTCTGTTTTGATTACACCGGGCGAGATCGTGTTGATGTTTATCCCTTCACCTGCATAATCTACCGCTAATTCTCTAGTCAAATTGGTCATCGCTCCTTTAGAGGCGCAGTAAGCTGGAGCCTCAGCATAGCCTACAGTTCCCGCTATCGAAGAGATGTTTATTATGTCTCCTTCGATACCGTTATCAAGCATGTGTTTGATGACTTTCTTTGTGCACAGATAAGTTCCATTCAAGTTAACATCTATTAGATTCTTCCAATTCTCGGTTTCAGATTCATGTATCTTCTCTTGGTGGAATATTCCAGCGTTGTTTACCAAAATATCTATCTTGCCGAACTCTTCTATTGTTTTTTCAACTAGCTCGTCTACGTCATCTTCAGAAGAAACGTCCGTTTTAACGAAGATTGCTTTTCCACCATCTTCATTTATCTTCTCATGAGTGGGTTTACCTCCTTCCCTTGGTTCCTCCTGAATATCGGCCACTACTACCTTCGCTCCCTCATCTCCATATATTTCCGCTATGCTCTTTCCTATTCCGGATGCCGCTCCAGTTACGATCGCAACTTTTTCTTTCAACCTCATTTATATCACTTTAATCACAACAAAGTGTTTAAAATATATAAAACTATTCATTTCTAAGTGGTATTAAAATAGGACTCAAAGATCGAATTCATCACTTATCTTATCTAATAGATCCTCTAATTCAAGAGACAGATATGGCATCCACAGGACAACCATCCTCTGCATCTTCAAGACAGTCTATCTTATCAGGAACTTCACCTTCATCTTCATCCTCAGTTCTATACTTCTCCATGACAGTTGACTCAGCTTGAGCATTCAAAACGAACACTTCTGGACATGTCGATTCGCACATCCCGCATCCTATACACGTTTCCTGATCTATTTTCACATCTTTCATCTCTATCAACTCCTTCTATTCATGAGCTCCAATCCTTATAAGATCCTTCTCGAAGTTCATTGATCAGACCTAAAGCCGCTTTAGCTCCTTCTCCCACAGCAGCACTGATCTGCCTAGCTCCGCCAACACAATCTCCGGCAGCGTAAACTCTAGGTACGCCAGTAAACATGTCATCGTCAACCGACAAAACACCGTCTTCTATAGTTATGCCCAAACTTCTAGCAAAATCTAGACTTCCACTGCTACCTTCAGCGATCATCAAACCGTCCATCTCCTGAACTTCTCCATCAACTCGAAGACCGCTGAACTCTTCCTCACCTATAACCTCTTCGATCTTTCCCTTCTCAACAGGGATATCTCGCTCTTTCAATTTTCCAAATAAATTCTCAGGCATCTCCAATTCACTTCCATTAGTATATATCTTGATATCAGTAGTGTACTCGTAAAGTTCTAGAGCTTCTTTACCAACTAGATCTTCAGAGCCCACCAACCCTACTTTTTTACCTTTATAAAGCGGGGCGTCACACACAACACAGTAACTGATACCCTTACCTTCATATTCTTTTATACCCTCGATAGGCGGTTTTTCATGCTGTATCCCAGGTGAGATCACAAGACCTTTAGTTTTGAATTCTCTATCGGCGGTCTCGACGATGTACTTTTTACCAGCAGAATCTATCTTGGTTATCAGGGCC
>CAYXPD010000220.1:0-2758 GCA_964466995.1 uncultured Thermoplasmata archaeon
TTGTGGAAAATAGCTCATAAGGCCGTCCTGGACCGTATTGACCACGTTCAATATGGTGTTCTGTTCGTTAAGGGCAGAGATACCGATCACTATCTGACTTTCGTCTAATTCTTCCGTAGAATAGTAAGTTTTGTATCTTGACATACAGAGATAGAAAAAAAGGAGAACATATTAAAATCTTTCCAGAATGTAAGTTGGATGTTGATATTATTCGGTTTTATCATCAAATCTGAAATATTATTTATCTTAACAAAATCAATGTATGAGAACCTAAAGTCAAAATATATTTACTTACATTACAAGTGTAAAGGTATGCCTGAAAGAGCTTTAAGAAAGATACCATATAACCGATTACTTCGATTCATAGATTGGGCTCGGAAACACCTCTTTAAAAAGCCTTGGCCTGATGATGTAACTTTACTAGAAGTCGATCTTGGGCCAAGTGAGCTAGAGGATAGATTGAGGAATATTCACTTCGAAGGTATACACCTTTCATACAAATATAAAGGCCAAGTAGTCGAGGTAAGGCGTCCTGAACTCGTCGATGAAAAAGGAGACCAATTTGAGTTACATGTTAGAGCTCGTAAAAATGAGGATAGAAGATCAGAGGTCTGCATGCATATAGAGTATTCCCGATATGAGCATAAAGAAGAACATATCAACTCTGAATATATAAGATGGTTAGACGAGGATCAGATGCAAGGAATAATCTTTGAAGGGAAAAAGGCCGAGAAATAGGCTTTCATTGATTCCTGATCAAAAAAGAGGATTTGAATTTCAGATTCAGGGCCGTGGTCGGGATTTGAACCCGAGCCAAGGGATCCACAGTCCCGCATGCTGCCAGGCTACACCACCACGGCCATCATGTGACTTCATTTCTTAGAATGCTATTTAGTATAATACTTTTTTCATCTCTATCGGTCTTGTGATATCCTGAGCTCAATCTTACAAAAATTTTAAAACAGCTTAGGTGATTTGACAATCCCAAAGTTAGGATAATATGAATATAGACAACATAGAATCAAAGGTTCTTGAGAAAGTAAAACCCAATAAAAAAGAAAGAAAAACCATCAAAAAAATTTCTGAAGAACTCCTTGAGATATTGGACGATGAACTTAAAGGAAAAAATGAGCCAGAAGTCGTGGGATCTGTGTCAAAAGGTACCTATCTCAAGAATCCCGATATAGATATATTCGTCAAATTCCCGCTCTCCACTTCACGGGAGGAGATGGAGGAAAAGATACTGAGGGTAGGGAGGAAGATATTAGAAGATACGAAGGAAAAGTATGCTGAGCATCCTTACATATACGGCTATTATAAGGGTCACGAGGTAGATATCGTACCCTGCTATGATATTGAAGATGTATCAGATATGAAATCCGCTGTGGACCGTACACCTTTTCATACTAAGTACATAAAAGATAATCTAGATGAAGATCAGAAAGAAGAAGCAATTCTGTTCAAGGCCTTTCTTGAAGGGATCGGGGCCTACGGAGCTAAAGCTGAAGTATGGGGGTTTTCCGGATATTTGTGTGAACTCCTTATACTCCAGCATGGATCCTTTGAGGAGTTGATAAAATCAGCAAGAGATTGGAAACCTGGAAAAACGATAGAAATGAGAGATGGAGAGAAAGATTTCGACGATCCTCTAATCGTCATCGATCCTGTTGATCCTGAGAGGAACGTAGCTTCTCCCGTTTCAATAGAAAATTTCTCATTATTCGTACTATCTTCCAAACAATTTTTAAAAGAACCAAGCTTGAAATTTTTCTTCCCAAACGATATAAGCACTATAGAAGAATCAGAACTATCTGAGTTAACCGAAAATCGAGGGACCGAGTTGATCGGTCTCCAAGTCCCTAAACCCGATGTGGTAGAAGACAACCTTTATCCTCAGGTCCAGAAGTGTCTGAGAAAATTGCTCCATCAGACATCTCATAAAGATTTCAAAATACTTCATTCGGATTATTATGTCAAGGAAGATGAGATACTCTTCATACTTGAAGTTGAAAATCCAACACTTCCAGAAATAAAAAAGCACAGAGGACCGCCCGTCTGGGTGGATAATACGGAAGAGTTCGTAGAGAAATATGGAAAAGATGTGTATCTTGAGGAAGATAGACTATGGGTCGATAAAGAGAGAGAGTATACTGATATAAAAGATACCCTCATCGATATAATGGAAGATGTCGATCTGGGAAGTGACCTCAATCCACTATTTCCCAGTAAATGTAGATTCATGAGAAAAGAGGAGATGTTGACTGATGAAAAAACATCTCTGACAAAATTCTTCGATAATAGTTTTCCTTGGGAACGCTGATCTATTCGACAGCCTTTCTTAATTCTTTCAAGTTCTTTTCTACATCTCCTTCAAAGACTGAAGAACCGGAAACTAGGACGTTCGCTCCATTATCAACTACTTCACCAGCGGTGTCAGGGGAGATACCTCCGTCCACCGCTATGTCGATATCATAGTCTCCTTCCTCTACGGCGTCTCTAGCCTTCTTTATCTTGGGAACAACTTCTCGCATAAATTCCTGTCCGCTGAAACCCGGTTCTACGGTCATTATGAGTATCAAGTCGATGGAAGGTAAGAACTCTTCGATCGTCTCGAACTCCGTTCCGGGTTTTAAACTTAAACCCGCTTTAGTTTCATTCCTTTTGATATCTTCAATCAGATTTTTGACCTCGTCAACAGCTTCTACGTGAAAGGTTATTATGTCGGAACCCGCTTCTGCAAAATCGTCGATGTATTCAC
>CAYXPD010000221.1:0-2752 GCA_964466995.1 uncultured Thermoplasmata archaeon
CTCATAAACACACGTAAAATTTATAACGATTGCACCTCGTATATCTTTTGGGGAACGATGAGGGTGTTGTTCGTCGATGATGAAACCAGTCTCTTAAATCAGGCTAAAGACTGTCTAGAAAGAGAAAAGCATGAGTTGGAGGTCTACACGGCCAATTCAGCCGAAAAGGCTTTAGAACTCCTTGAAACTGATACTTATGATGCCGTGGTTTCCGATTACATGATGCCCGAGATCGATGGAATAGAATTTTTGAGGACTCTTAGGGAAGAAAAAGGTGATTCGATCCCGTTCATCATTTTCACAGGGAGAGGGAGAGAAGATGTGGCTATGGAGGCCTTGAATCTAGGAGCAGATCGATATGTTATGAAAGACGGAGATCCTGAATCGAAATACGCTCTTTTAGCCGACGCCATAGTTCAGGCAGTAAAACACAGAGAGAACGCGGAGATGCTAGTGGAACTCAATTCTCTCCTGATTTCTATAAGGAATATCAACAGACTGATCTATCAGGAAGACGAAGTTTCTTCTTTGATAGAGAAATCATGCGATGTTTTGCTGGATACTGGTGGATATCTGAATGTGGAGATAGCCCTAGTTGATGAAGACGGAAAGATAAAACCTTTCTCAAGTTCTGGAGAACACGATCATTGGGATTGGGAAGTAACCACAGATGGTGAAGGTGATGCTCCTGAATGTGTGAAAGAAGCTATGAGATCTCAATCCACTTTGATAATAAAAGGGATGAAAGATTATTGCAGTATATGTGCTTATCCCGAAGAAGAGATCGATCATCACACGGTTCTAGTTCCGATGGTCTCGAAAGGAGAAGTATTTGGATTTTTGATCGTTTGCCATAAACCGGACAGGTTCATCTCGAGAAGAGAAGTTGAACTACTTGAAGAGGTGGCCGACGATCTGACTCTTGCAAGGAGAAGGATCATGGCTGAAAACATCTTGAATGAGGAAAGAGATCTTTTTGTCGAAGGTTCTACTATCCTTTTCAAGTGGAGTCCTAAAGATGGCTGGCCTATAAAATATGTTACACCCAATGTAGAAAATCTACTCGGTTACTCACAAGAAAGTATGATGAACGGAGAAATAACTTACGCTGATATTCTTCCAGAACATGATCTACATCAGGTAAAAAGGGAGGTAGATCGTCATCTCGACATCGGATCTGAAAGGATAAATCATAGACCATATCAAGTTAGAAAGAAAGATGGAGGAACAGTCTGGGTCAAGGATCATACTAAGATCATCAAAGATGGTGGTGAAGTGAAGTATTACATGGGTTATCTTGTAGATATCACAGAGCAGAAACAGACTGAGGAAGCACTTCAGAAAAGCGAGGAAAGATACAGGAGATTGTTCGAGAGCGCCAAAGACGGGATATTGATTTTGAATTCGAAGACGGGAGAGATCAAAGATGCGAACCCCTACATAATAGAGATCCTCGGTTATTCTTTAGACGAGATGCAGGAAAAGAAACTGTGGGAGGTAGGTAGTTTTGAGCAGATAGTGGATAACCGGGAGAGATTCAATGAATTAAAAGAAAACGGATATGTCCGATACGAAGATATCCCATTAGAGACCAAGGATGGAGAAGAAGTCCCTGTGGAGTTCGTAAGCAACGTATATAATGCCGGTGGCGAGGAAGTCATTCAATGCAATATCCGAGAGATATCAGGTAGGAAAGAGGTGGAAGAAAAGCTCGAAGAAAAACACCGCCTACTGCAAAGTCTCCTCTCGAATGCTCCGGGCATGGCTTTTAGATGTCTCAACGATGAGAATTACACCATGAAGTTCATAAGTGAAGGTTGTAAAGAATTGACGGAATATCACCCAGATTCATTGATAGATAACGATGAGATATCTTACATAGATCTCATATTGCCTGAAGATAGAGATAAAGTTAGAAAAGCGATCGATCAAGCATCTAAAGAAGACGATAGATATGAAGTAACGTACAGGATACAGACCGCCGAAGGAGACATTAAATGGGTTTCGGAAAGAGGAAAAGCAGTCCAAAATGGCAAAAACGAAGGATATATAGAAGGTATGATAATGGATATAACTGAAAGGAAGGAGGCCAACGAAAGAAAGAGCTTCCTGCAAACCATGCTCCGGCACGACGTCGGTAACAAGACGCAGACAGCTAAAGGCTACTTGAAACTTTTGAAGGACGAATATGAAGATGAAGAACTGATAGACAAAACGATGGAAGTGATAAACGAAGCTCAAGGGATAATAGAAAAGGTCGAGCATCTTAGGAGGATCGAAGAACAGGAAGAAACAAATAATATTTACATTACACAGATAATAAAGAGCGTTATTTCAAAGTATGAAACCCATCTAGAGCATATCGATATCGATCTTCAGGTCGATGATGAAAATCTCGAAGTTTTGGCAGGTCCTCTTTTGGATACACTCTTCTCTAATCTCATCGAGAACTCGATAAGACATTCCGGTTGTGATTTGATAAGAATCAAAGTTCAAACACAAAATGGGGAAGTTTTAGTAGTTTTTGAGGATGATGGGATAGGGATACCTGATGAAAAAAAAGAAAAGATATCAGAAAGGGGTTTCAAGGCCGGCGAAAGCGGAGGTTCCGGTTTGGGTATGTATCTGGTGAAGAAGATAATCGAAGGTTATGAAGGAGATCTAAAAATCAAGGATTCTAAGTTAGGAGGGGCAAGGTTCGATATATATTTGAATAAAGCATGAAGTCTAACTGATATCGTTACGCTCCCAG
>CAYXPD010000222.1:0-2751 GCA_964466995.1 uncultured Thermoplasmata archaeon
TTTCCTTACTTTACTCATCGCCTAACCCATCAGGGGATCTATGCCTACTCAACACCATCCCATATTTTCCTATCAATCCTCCTATGATCCCCATGATGAGTAGCAAAGCCAAAGGGATAAAGAAAGATAGAGCCTGAACCATCCTTCCCATCGGTATTGCTTCTGGCTCGATCAACTTGGATATCCTCTCTACCCTCCATGGCTCCAAATAGACTCTAATAGCTAAAATAAATGCTAACAATTGAAGAACTACTCCAATCGCCAAGATGATATAGCCCATCACATAATTTTTATTTGGGCCTCTCAGAGGGTTCTTATCAGTCGTAGTTACCACTCGTTTAACTATTCTATTTCTCTATTTACACTTTTTGGAATAATTACCCAGATATCTGTTTTTCACGCCCTTAAGCTTTTTCTAATTCCTCAAACACTGAGTCGACAATTTCTCCGGTCTTTTCAACTATTCCCTGCCATTCTTCGTTATCTGGAGCTATACCGATCAGTCTAGCTATACTCATTATTGAGATGTGATATACTCTCTGTAGGCCCGGTTTTTCCTCCCAGATCACCATATTACACGGAAAAAGTCCACCGAGCTTTATAGCCTGGTCTAGAGCTTGATCTGCTACCTCTGGATTACAGGCTCCAAGTACGTAGTAAGGATCTTTGTCAGCTCCTACTTTTTTATTTAGCAGATCAGAGGGTGAGAACTCAACTGGTATACCAAAACCGTGTTCCTCGCACACTTCTCTTACATACTCTATTGCCTCTTCGTGCTCCATTTTCAAGGTTGTGCTTTTTTCTCCTAGATCTTCCGATTCAATTTTAGACGGATCTATTTTCAAATCCATACATTTAAAAACGTATAAGTAAGATAAAAACCCTAGGTTCCGTTCATGATTAGAAGGTACTGAAAAGAAAAACTACTTAATTATTTATATACATTTTATATTTAATTCCCAAAACTATATAAGGAACGGGTACAAATGGCACAGGTGATAAATACCAAGGAGGTGAACTAAAGATGAAAGGAAAAGTAAAGTTCTTTAACGATATGAAGAACTTCGGTTTCATAGAGCCAGAAGAAGGCGACGAAGATTTATTCGTGCATCGTAGCGATCTAGAAGATGCTAATTTCCTGCAAGAAGACGACGTAGTCGAATTCGAAGTGGGCGAAGGAGAAAGAGGACCGAGAGCTGAAAAAGTCAAGAAGATAGAGTAATCTTTTTTTCTAGTTTTATCTGGAATGAAGACATTTCTATCATAGTGTTTTTGTCGGTATCATAGGATTTACATCTTACCGTTCCGATCACTCAACACTCAAAATTACTTACCCCTTTTTTATCTTTTTAAAAAACAAAATTTTTCATAGACTAGATAAGACCTCTTTTTTGATCATCACATCCCGATGTTTCTTGTCCAAAGCTATCTATGATTATCAATAGTTAACATGATTAATAGTTAAAAAAGAAAGGTTTTTTGAGAGGGTGTTTTCAACTCTCTCGATGACAGAGCCACCAGTCGTAGCACTTGATCTCTCCGTCACTCTCTTGCTTCCTTCTTTTCTTGATATCCTTTTCGCTAGAAGCTGGAGGCATTATCACATCATCATCGATGAGCTCGTTCTCGGGCCAGTTGGCAGGGATCGCGACCCCTTCTTCCTCGGACTTCTGGAATCCTTTGATCATCCTGATTATCTCGTCCATGTTTCTTCCAAGTTCCGCTGGATAATAAAGTATCGCTCTGATCGTGGATTCAGGATCCACGATAAATACAGCTCTTACGGTGGCGGTTCCACCAGTGCTGTGTATCAAGCCGAGTTTGTCTGCGACTTTTCCTCTACCGTCAGCGATGATCGGAAATTCGATCTCCTCACCCATGTTCTCTTCTATCCATTCCGTCCACTTAAGATGGCTGTGCACTTGATCTATACTCAAACCTATCAATTCAGTGTTCAATTCCCTGAATTCATCGTACTTCGTCTGGAAAGAATAGAATTCAGTAGTACATACTGGAGTAAAATCTCCGGGATGAGAGAACAGGATGAACCATTTATCATCGAACTCATCCGGTAATTTCAACTCTCCATGAGTTGTATTTACAGTCATCTCAGGAAACTTGTCCCCTATCAAAGGCATTCCTTCTTTTTCTTCCATTTATCACACCTCGTCATAACATACTCGCGTATATTATAAATCTTTCTTTAGGTCCTCCTAAGATCTCTCCCATACCTGCTTGTTTTTCTCTTGGTCTTTCATCATAAGACCCGCAAGCCATATCATGGCAACTACACCGAGCAGAAAAGAAGGGATCAATATCGCCCAACAGCAAGGGTCCGGAGATAATGCCAAAACTAGTGGACTTGCCACGAATAAAGTAAAGATCGCAAAAATTATGAGCCCCACCCCAAGGACAATCCCCACGTACTTTACTATTTTGTCCTTTTTTTCAGATCTGAATTCTGGCCCTTCCGTTTTAACTAGTCCTGCATGTTCAGCAAGATCTGCCATCAGACCGTCGAATTCTTCTGTAGCCCATTTAGGAAGATTGAATTCATTCCTTTCTTTAGTAATCAGATGAAGTTTTTCTGGATATGGCTGTTTTCCATAGTACATCTTTTCTATAGAATCCAGATCTATCTTTCTTATTTCCCCTCTCTGCCTGAACTTGATGAATTCGGAAGTCATACCGAATAACAATTTTCTCTCTATATGAGGCTCTCCTTTCTCTGTTTTCACTTCGGTTTCCTCT
>CAYXPD010000223.1:0-2745 GCA_964466995.1 uncultured Thermoplasmata archaeon
TATTTTTATACTCTCATCTTCCATTTCTATAGCATTTTGAGGACAAGACTCCAGACAATTCTCACAACCTATACACTTTGACCGGTAAAAGAAAAGATCTTCTTCATGGTCTATTCCTTCGGGATTATGACACCAGGAACAACTCAAGGGACATCCTTTGAAGAAAACAGTGGTCCTTATCCCTGGTCCATCATGTACCGCGAATTTCTTGATATCGAATATCTTCCCGGTGACCATCTGATTTACCTTTTAAACAAAATTGATTAAACGGGTATTTAACCTTTCATAATCTCTTACAAATCATCAAACGTTTTTCGGACCCTATCTTTCTTTGCGTGATATCCCATGTGACCTATCTGAAGTATTTGACCTCTGCTTTCTCAGAAAGACGAAGAATTTTTAATTCCTTCGAAAGTATCCCTCTTAATAGCGAGATATGCGGGATATATAACCTATTTAGGTTCGTGCTGTCTTTTTAATAGCTTTTCGGTCATACCCAAAAGGAGACAATATCTCCTCTACAACACGATAAAGGTAGTCTTCATAATAGGCGGTGTCGTAAAACTGAGGGTCTTTCTCTTTTATTTTCACCTTTTCCCTGACATCACTGCTTTTTGAATCTTTAACTATGTACTCAACAGATTGTCCGGGTGATCTTGTAAATCCAATATCTTTATACTGTACTAGAGCACTCTTCATCTCGTTCACATGTTTATAATCCTCTGCCTTTCTAGAAGTGGTCTTAGTGAAAAGCAGTTTTTCTAAATCTATTTCCCTGTTCTTCAACTCGTTCCTCTTCCTTTTAACGATCTCGATAATGTCCATCATTATACTCTCTACTACTTCTTCATCTTTTATCTCTTTCAGCTCTTCTAATATCTCTTTCTGGACCTCTTTAAAATAATCTGGTGTGTCGTTCCTTTTCAGGTAGAGTCCCTTGACTTCTAATTCCCCTTCGAAAACACCGTAGTAGTGGTTTAAGGCGCCTACACCGCCTGCTCTACTTTCTACGAATACTATCCAATCATATACCCCTTCTTTTTCAAGTTTCAGCTCAGTTTTCTCTTTTACCTTCCTTTGAAGGGTCTCTACTTTTGCTTTATCACCTTTAAGCCAGAGAGAGTCGACTATACCGTGGATCACATCGAAGCCCAATTTCTGGGCTAGTTCAGCAGCTCTGAGAAGGATCTCACGACCGTAGGCGGTTATGCTTTCATGGACCTCTATCGAATTGAACCGCGCTTTTTTGTAGCCGGTATATCCAAAGCAGGTGACCAGCAGCCATTTTAGGATATCCGCTCTTTTCTCGAAGATACTGTTTTTATCCTCCAACTGTTTGTACTTTTGTCTCCTCTCGATCAGCGGTTCTACGACCTTTGGGATGATGCCTCTCTTATCTTTGCAAACTCTGTAACCCAGGTCGGGAACTTCACGATAGTTATCGCAGTCACAACCTAGAGTTTCTGGAGAGAGATTGTATTTGTCTATGATTGAAGGATACATGCTTGCAAAGTCCATCTTCACGACGCCTTTATGAAGACCGACTTCCGGTTCGAAGATGTGTCCTCCTCTATCAGCCTTAATCAAATGTATCGAATCCTTGAAATCTTCAGATATATTCTTCTTCCAGGGTATCAGATACCCTTTTTCTAGAGCTTTTTCGACCTCCATCGCGTTTATCAGCGAACCTGGGCTTCTCCTCGATAAACGCTGCATCGGCACCTTTGAGATACGGGAGGCCTCTATCAATCCCTCAACTCCACCTTCTCCAAACAGAAAAGAGCTTTCGATGTCTATATGGACTCTACCTTTGAGAGGATAAAACGGGGCTTTGTAGATTATCCTACCATAAGATTCGTACCATGATCCGCTCTTTGGTGGATGAAAAGATCTTTTCCTACCCAGTTTTAGATCGATATCGTTGATCTCAGCTCTATGGACTAGATAAGGTATCTCGAAGATATCGCCGCTTGAAGTGAGCAGGATATCCGGATCTTTCCTAGTGATCATCTCATTTAATTCTTCAAGGATATCTGATTCTTTTCCTTTGATCTCTTCTTCGTCTACTTTTATTGACTCTAGCTCATCTTCTTTTTTTCTATAGCTGCTGCTTTTCGACTCAGTTTCGAGATAAGTTTTTCTCAACGGCGGCTTAGAATAGCGTATCGTCGTCTCTTTCTCTAAACTCTTCCACCCGTTATCCTTCTCCACGAGCGAAAAAGGTTTGATATTCTTCTCTATCAGATACCTCTGGTCTAAAGGTATATCTACATTGTAAAATCGGTATTTGTTGAATCCTTCAAAGAAACTTATCGCCTGAAGTTGATTTCGAGGATCGAACACTTTTCCAGGTGTGACAGCGAGTAACTTTCTTTTACTGTTGGAGTAAAGATCTGTCTTTCTTCGAACGAATTCTGTCTTAAAATCTCTTTTTTCATAGTGAGTTCTCATTCTCTCTAGAGAATTTTTTGATGAATGTACGTAAAAAGTAGGTTCATAATCTTCTCTAAGTCGATAACAACCTGTTTTACCCTTAAGCCATATCACCATCTTTCCACTGTTAAGATCAGGATACAGGTCTAGGATCCAACCTTTCATCTCATCCGATATTTACAGAGAAAGTAGGATTTAAAATGATAAACAGGAGGGGAAGATGAAAGTGTCTGCCTTTAAATAGAAATGGAAACAAATATATAAAGGAGTAGATGATTCGCATTCACGTATGAAGATATCTGTAGTTATACC
>CAYXPD010000224.1:0-2728 GCA_964466995.1 uncultured Thermoplasmata archaeon
ATAATTTTACTTTCGCCTCGATCTCCCCTGCTTCACTAGCATCGATGATAGATTGGAAATCCGTTCCACCTCCAGAAGCCATCACTGCGACATCAATCATAATATCGGGTGAGGTATCAACTTGATGATAAAAAAAGATTAGGATGCGAAACCGTGTAAAAATAGAAAAAGCTTTATTACCTCTTTATCGCTTTAGAGAGATTGGTGTACCTTCCTCCTCGTTAGAAAAATTTAGAGGTGTTAATTTGGAAATTCTCTATGTAGACGATGAGAAAAGCAAAAGAGAACAGACCAAGATGTTCTTAGAGAAAGAAAATGACGATATATCAGTTGAAACAGCATCTTCTGTCAAACATGGGCTGGAAAAACTTGAAAAAAAGGATTATGAGGCAATTGTGTCTGATTATAATATGAGTCCAAAAGACGGTCTAGATTTCCTCGAAAAAGTTCGAGAGGTAGGTATGGATCTACCATTTATAATACTAACAGGTAAGGGGAAGGAAGAAGTTGCCATGAAAGCCCTCAATTTAGGAGCTGATAGATATATCCAAAGAGAGGGTGATTCAGCTACCCTCTATGAGTTTTTAAATCAAGCTATCATTAGTGAGGTCGAACATTATCATGAGAAAAAAGAAAGACTCTTACAAGAGACTTATTTTCAAGACCTTTTTGAATCATCTCCGGAAGGTATAGTTCTTTTGGACACCAAAGATAGAGTGATAAAGGCAAATGAGGCTTTCGAAGAAATCTTTCAATACGATAGTGAAGATATAAAAGGAGAGAAAATCAACGATCTGATAGTACCTGCAAAAAAATTGAAGGAAGCAAACTCTGCCTCTAAGAACGTTCTCTCAGGTGATTCTATAATAATAGAGACACAGAGACAAAAAAAAGATGGAAGTTTGGTCGATGTTTCAATCCTTGGATATCCTATAGAGCTTGAAGATGAACAGGTCGGAGTATTTGGAATATATAGAGATATTAGCGAGCGTAAAGAAAGAGAGAGGAAGGTAAAAAGTTTATACCGAGTTTTGAGCGAGATGGAACGCTGTGATTCTGAAGAGGAGGTCTATGAATTCGTTTTAGACTCAGCAAAAGAGATATTAAATTTTAAGTCGAGCAGTATAATGATTGCGGAAGGAGAATTTTTGGTCACCAAGAAAGCTATCGCTAAAAACGTAGAAGAAGGAAATAAAGAGCCAATCGATGAGGGGATAAGGGGGTTAACTTATCAGAATAAAAAATCTTACTTGGTAGAAGACCTAACTGAATGGGATGAAGCAGATCCTACTGATGTTGATTTTCGATCGGCTATTAGCATACCTATAGGGGAGAAAGGTGTATTCCAGGCGCTTTCCTACGAAAAAAATTATTTTGATGATTTCGACCTAGAAATGGCTGAAGGATTGATCTTCCACACGGAACAAATATTGGAAAAGATCCAAAATAGAAGGAGAATCCAGAAAAGTGAAGAAAAATATAGGACTATCTTTGAGTCCGCTAATGATGCTATCTTAATCATGGATGATTATACCATAGTGGATTGTAATTATAAAACTGAAGAAATGTTTGAGGTGAATAGAGAAGACATCTTGAATAGTGTGCCCTGGAAGTTTTCTCCTGAGATACAGCCTGACGATAAGAGGTCTGAAGAAAAAGTTAAAGAAATGATCGATAAGACATCAGAAGGAGAACCACAATTCCTTGAATGGACTCATGAGAAACCAGATGGTACAGAATTCTATACTGAAGTGAGTTTAAACAAATACGAGGTTGATGAAGGCGAATTCGTTATGGCTATAGTTCGGGATATCACCGAAAGAAAAGAGACGAAGAAAGAACTTGAGGAAAGAAATCTTAGGATAAAAAAATTGCATGAAAAAGCCACAGAATTAGAAAAATGTGAGAGTGAAGACGATATATGCGAGCTAGTTGTAGAGACATCAGAAGAAATTTTAGATTTTGAAGTCTGCGGGATAGACTTCGTAGAAGAAGGAGAATTCATTCCGATAGCGGTTTCCAGTGAAATCGAGGACGGTTTCATAAGAAGAGAGGTCGAGGAGGCTGGGATAAGTAGGAAAGTATATCAAGAAAAACAAAGTCTGTTGATAGAGGACAGTAGAGAAGTGGAGTTCTCAAAACCAGTAGTTAGCGATTATAGAGCATCTATTACAATACCTTTGGGGGATTTTGGTATCTACCAAGCACTATCGACTGAAGTAGGTAAGTTCGATGAGAAAGATATGGAACTCGCTGAGATACTTGTAAAACACGCTACTGAAGCCATAAATCGTCTTAGATTCGAAGATGCTCTAAAGGAGAAAAACAGGAAAGTAAAAAGACTTCATGATACTGCACTTCAAATAGTAAGATGCGAAGAAAAAGAAGAGGTCTTTGAACTGACCGTTGAAGCGGCTAAAGAAGTCCTCGGCATGTATGACTGTACTCTTGCTGTCGCGGACGAAGACGACGGTGAATTCCTGATCAAAGAAACCTATAGAGGAGAGTATGACGAAGATGAAAAAGTGCCCATAGATCTTGGATATCTAGGTAAAACTTACAAGAACAAATCTTCTTATCTCATAGAAAACATTCAAGATGATGATACCGCTAAACCTGCTACAGACAAATACACCTCTGCAATCAGTGTACCTATAGGAGATATAGGCGTTTTTCAAGCTATGTCAAGAGAAAAAGGATACTACGATGAAGACGACATAGAGATGGC
>CAYXPD010000225.1:0-2699 GCA_964466995.1 uncultured Thermoplasmata archaeon
TATATTTTAATAATGAATCTAAAACTGAACTTATGAAAAGGCTGGTTGACAGCCTTAATAAAGGCGGTTTTCTGATCATAGGGATGGCTGAGAATTTACGATCTCCAGCTAAAGATCAGGTGGAATCATACGATTTAAAAAGAAGGATCTTCGTCAAGAAGTAGATTTTATCCAATGTATGGTATTTAAGATCATCGCGATGGTCCCATCACCAAGTATTGTAGCCCCCATAAATCCACCTAGATTATGAAGATTTTCCGGTAAGGGTTTGATTACTATCTCCTTCTCGGTAATAACTTCATCGATGACTAGTCCTGCTGTTTCACCTTCATTTGACACTATCACGGCCTTGAGTTTTTCGCCCTGTGCTTTTATCGAGTCTATAGAAGCATCTTCAAACTCCTTCTTAAGATAGATTAGAGGTATATACTCATCCCTCATCCTTATGAAGTCTTTACCATTTATCATCTCTATTTCCTCATCCTGGAACTGGATCGTTTCTACTACATCCTCTAAAGGGACGGCATAACTCCCGTTTCCTATTTTTATCAAGAAAGCCTGGATTATCGCAACTGATGGGGGTAATGTAAGATTAACAGTAGTTCCTTCGTCTTTCTCTGATTCAATATTAACCTCGCCTCCAAGCGAGTCCATCGTATTTTTAACGACTTCCATACCTACACCCCTTCCCGAAACTTTCGTGACTTCCTCTTTTGTAGAAAAGTAAGGGTGGAATATCAACATATATATTTCTTCATCTGTCATCTCCTCTGCCTTTTGACCATCTATAAGATCGTTTTCGATAGCTTTCTCTTTTATATTCTCTTTATCAAGTCCTCTCCCATCATCCGAAACTTCGATAACTACGTTCTCTTCTCGCTGTTTAGCCGCTACCTTTATCTTCCCTTCAGGTGGTTTTCCTTTACCTTTTCGCTCTTCTACGGATTCGATTCCATGGTCTATTGCATTCCTAAGAAGATGAACCATCGGATCGGTAATCCTATCTAGGATGGTTCTATCTAACTCTATATCTTCTCCTTCCATCTCAAAATCGATCTTTTTATCGTTTTCCTTAGCTAGGTCTCTAACCATCCTAGGAAATCTTCTAAAAACACTCTTCACTTCTGTCATCTTCAGATCTAATACAGATTCTCTCAATTCACTAGTAATCCTGTCGACCCTTCCTGTAATATTGGCGAGCCTATCGGAGTCTAGAGAACGGGAGAGATCTTCTAGAGACCCTTTTGATATTACCAGTTCGCTTATCAAATTCATCACATGTTCTACGTCTCTCAAATCGACTTTTAACTTGTCAGACGTTTCTATCTTTCTCTCTTTTTTATCCGATCTTTCCTGCTCTTCTTCTATATCATTCAAAAACTCTTTGCCTTTAGAGTTATAAATATCTATATTCAAACCGCTAGCTTTGTCCAAGTCTTCTTGTTTCAAATCTTCATAAGAAATCACATAGAATCTATTTTGATCTGATTCGGCTTCTTCTGGGTCTGGCCAAAATAGTTCGTACTCAAAGTCTATCTTTTTCTTTACTTGTACGCCTTTAACTGTAGGCAGTTTTTCCTCTTTTGAGATATTCAATATCGCCATAGTCATTTCTTCTTCAAGATTATCCTCGAATACATCTCTAACCTCTAAAGGAAGTTCTGTTGATAGCTCAGGTTCTTCGCTTGTCTCCTCTTCTGAATCTTTTTTCAACTCATCATCAGATAGAGCTGAATCTAAGTCCTCTATCAAGGGTTGGACATCGACGTTTTCCTCACCTGCTAATAGTTCTATAGCATCGACACATTCGAACAATAAGTCGAAAAGGTCTTTATGGATTTCAACCTGTTCGCTCTTCAATTCATCAAAGAATTCCTCCATCCTATGGCTTATCTTTTGTATGCCTTCGTAGCCCATAGTTCCTGCCATCCCTTTCAAAGTATGGCTAGCTCTATAAATCTCCTCTATGAGTTCGATATCAGTAGGATCCTCTTCAAGAGACAGAAGGTTGTCGTTCATCTTTTCTATCTGTTCTCTAGTCTCTTCTTGAAAAATCTCTTGATAATCTTCACTCATGTATTCTCCTCCATGAACATATCTACGACCTTTTTTCCGATCTCGCTAGGCGAACCTTCAAAATCACAACCGGCTTTACTTTTAGCGCTTTTTGGCATCCCGTAGACAACTGAGCTTTTTTCATCCTGTAAGGCCACAAATCCATGGTTCTCCCTAATGCATTTAGCACCTTCTGCCGCATCTTCTCCCATACCAGTTAGAACGACCCCGAATACTTTGGCACCGTACTTCTCGGAAGCGGACTTAAAAAGATAATCAGCTGAAGGTCTAACTCCATGTAATCTAGGATTCTCGTTAAGACTGATAAATCTTTTCTTACGCCACGGGCTTATCTTTCCGTGATATCCAGAGGGAATTATGTATACTTGATTATTTGTAATCTCATCGTGGTCTTTAGCCTCCTTCACGGAAAGATCTAGCTTCGTATCAAGAGTAGATGCCAGATAATTTGTAAAACCAGTGGGCATATGTTGGACAACAACGATAGGGACTTGAAAGTTAGGCGGAAAAGAGGATAAAAATTCGTCAAGAGCACGAGTTCCCCCTGTAGATGAAGCCACAACGATAATCCAACCTTCAGAATCTTTCGGAGTGTAATCTCCTTTCTCCTCCTCCATTTTTTC
>CAYXPD010000226.1:0-2692 GCA_964466995.1 uncultured Thermoplasmata archaeon
TTTCGGCGTTTACACCGTCTAAATTTTGGTCGATCTCATCGAGCAGATAGAATGGGGATGGATCATACATCTGGATAGAGAATATGAATGCCATTGAGACCAAACTTTTTTCGCCTCCAGAGAGCGCATTTATCAGGTGTACCTTTTTACCGGGCGGTCTGGCCTTTATCACGAGACCCGCCTCGAAGGGATCTTCTGGATTTTCGAGTTCAAGATGCGCTTCTCCACCTTCAGACAACTTTTCATACACTTTGCCGAAATTTTTGTTGATCTCCTTTTTCACTTCCAGCAATCCTTCTTTTTTCTTCTCGTCTAGTTCATCAATCAGTTTGTCCAATTCGTCCTTCCGCTTCTCTAGCTCTGTGTATTCTTCTTGTAATTCTTCTTTTCTCTCCTTCTTCTCCTTGTAGTCGTCCAAAGCTCTCATATTAACCGGCTGAAGGTTTTCCATCTTGTTCTTACAGCGTCGGATAGTGTTTTTCAGCTCTTTCATCGAAGGAAGTTCTTCGTCCGAATAGTCGATATCGTCATCTATATCTTCTTTCAAGTCCTCGAGCTTTTCTCTCTCTGTGCTCAATTTTCTCTTCGAGCTGATGATGAATTCCTGCTTAGATTCTATTTCAGTTTCGATCTGATCTATACGATGTTCTTTCTTCATCCGCTCTTCTTTTTTATCTTCGAGTTCATCTCTTACCTCTTCAAGTTCCTCACCAACTTCTGACTCTTTGTCTTCAAGTTCTTCAAGTTTTTCTTCCTTCTCTTCTATTATAGATTCGGATTTTTTGATCTCGCTTTTCTTATCCTCTATCTCTTCTTTCAATTCTTCTCTGAGGTCTTTGATCTCCTCGATCTTATCTTCTAGATTCTCTTCACGAGTCTCTTTTTTATCGAGTTCGGATTCTAGTCTGTTCAACTTTTTGTTCAGTTCTACCTCTTCGTCTTTCAAATCTCTTAATTTTTTGGATAATTCCTGAGGGCTTATCTCTCTTATCTGCTCTTTTATCTCTTCTTTCTCACCTTTCAGTTCATCCGTCTTCTCTTGAAGATGTTCAATAGAACTTTCTAGTTTTTCTTTTTTCTCTTCAAATTCTTCTTCTTTTTCTCTTTTTTCTTCCAATTTTGATTCTTTTTTCTCTATCTTCGATTCTAACCTGCTTATATGAGCTTCTAATTCGGATTGTACCTGCTTGTCGCTCTCGTTCTTTAACTCCTGCATCTCGTCTTGGATCTCCTGTATTTCTTTTTGCAGGTCTTTCAATGAACTTCTGACTTTCTTAAGGTTCTCCCGACTGTTTTTTAAATCGCTGCTAACTTTTTCGAGTTGTCCTCTGTCTGGAGCGCTGAACCCGATCATGTTTTTCTTCAGAGTACCTCCAGTCATCGCACCGCTTTTCTCTATCTTCTCGCCGTCCAGGGTGACGATCCTGACGCCTCCCATCTGATCCCTAGCGGCTTCAATATCTTCCATCACGACGGTGTCATGGAACACGTACCAGAAGACGTTGTCGTATTTCTCTTCATAATCTACTAGTTCTATCGCGAAGTCTACAGCATTTTCGTCCTTTACGGTCCTCAGGGCTTTTCCTCTCGGTCGACCGCTCCGCATTTTATTTAAAGGTAAAAAGCTAGCTCTTCCGGCGTCGTTCTTCTTCAGGTGTTTTATAGCTTTTGAAGCCACCCCGTCATTGTCCACTACGATACACTGCATCCTTCCTCCGGCGGCCACTTTCAAAGCGGTCTCGTATTTATCATCAACATCTGCCAACTCCGCTATCGTTCCGTGTATCCCCTCAAGTTCGCCTTTATCTCTGGCTTCGAGTATAGTTGACACAGCTCTATTATACCCTTTCTTTACTGACTTGGCAGCTTTCTCCTCCGCTTTTAATTGTTCGTACTTTCTCTTCAGCCTGTTGACTCTCTGTTCTAGGTCCTCTTTATCGTCTCTCAAGTCCTCTTCTTTACTCTTCTTTTCGTGAAATTTTTCTTTCAATTCTGTCAATCTTTCCTCATGCTCTTCATTCTTATCACTGAGATCCTCAAGTTCCATCTCTTTTTCTTTCTTCTCGAATTCGATATCTTCCTTTTCTTCTTCAACTTCAGCTATTTCTTCTCTTATCCTCTCTATCTTGTCTTTAACTGTTTCAAGTTCGATCTTTTTGTCAGATAATTTATCCCGTTTTTTTTCGGCCTTTTTCTCAAGTTGAAGAGCTTCCTTTTTCAGTTCTTTTATCCTGTCGTCAGAGTCCGACTGTTTATCTTCTATATCAGCTATTTCTTTTTCCAATTCTTCGAGCTCTTCTTCTACCTCTTCTTTTTCCTCCTCTAATTCCCTTCTTTCTTTATTGAGATCGGCGAGTTCTTCTTTTTTCTCCTTTAACTTTTTCTGGAGAGTATCTCTTTTCTCTTTATTTTGCTCTATAGTGTATTGGGCATCTTCTTTTTTGTCGTCGGCCCTACCTATCGCGAGTTTCAGATCATTTATCTTGCTCTGGAGTTCTTTACTTTTCTCGTCTCCCATCTCTTCTAATTCCTGTTTTAACTCTTCTATATCTTTAGTGAGCTCTTCTATTTCGTCTTTCAGTTCCTGTTTCTTCTCTTTTTTCTTTTCGATCTGTTCTTTGTTTTCCTCTATATCGTTCTGAATAGAAGCTATGTTGCTCTCAGTGTTTTGTATCATCTTCCAGGTCTTTTT
>CAYXPD010000227.1:0-2679 GCA_964466995.1 uncultured Thermoplasmata archaeon
GAGAAAAAAGTCAAAGACCTTATGACCGAGGACCCTATCACGGCAGAACTTCCCGGAAACAGGGTAGACGTTATAAACAAGATGATCGAACATCAGTTGACAGGTATGCCAGTTGTGAAAGAAGGCGAACTTAAAGGATTGATCACGAGGATCGACTTTTTCAAAAATCCAGGAGAGGACCAGTTAGCCTTGATATACAGAAAAGATCAGCCGATCATATCTCAAGACGCCGAGATAGAAGAGGCCACGAGGATATTCCTCGAAAACGATACACACTATTTACCAGTAAAAGATAAAAATGATTCCTGTGTCGGTATACTCACGACTGCTGACATATTGCCACACATATCTGAAAAAGATATACAGACTCCAATAGGGGAAGTGATAGGGAGGGATTGTGTACCTCTCTACGAAAAAACACCCATAAAAGTGGCTTTACAGACGATGTCATTGACAGGGATTTACGCGTTCCCAGTAGTTGATGAAGAAACAGTTCTTACTGGCATCATCACAGATAGGGATCTTTTCGATATAAGTGAGATAGACGGTCAGATAGAGAAGTCAGACCTCGGTCTAGAGGAAGACGAAGAAAGCTGGTCTTGGCAGGGGTTGAAGAATGTTATGAAGTTGTACTATGAAGAATCAAGGATCGATCTTCCAGAGATATGCGTAGATGATGCTATGGTTGAGGATCCACTGACAGTTTACAATCAGACCTCAGTCTCTGAAGCTGCGCATATGATGGAAGAAAACGATTTCGGTCAGTTACCAGTAGTCGATGAGATGGGAAGTCTAGAGGCTATGCTTTACGAGCTAGACCTGATCGAAACCCTGCTCTGAGGTCGGTTAGATGACGGGAAAAGACGATCTTCTTTCGATTTGTAAGAGAAGAGGATTTCTCTGGCGTTCTGCAGAGATCTATGGAGGAGAAGCCGGCTTCTACGATTATGGCCATCTAGGTGCCAAGCTGCTCGATAGCTGGAAGCGGAAATGGAAGGAATTTTTTCTAGGCCTTGATGAGAACTACCATATGATATACACCAACAATATAATGCCTCACAGTGTGATGGAAGCTTCTGGTCATGTAGATCATTTTTCAGACCTCATGATCGAATGCAAAAGTTGTGAATCTTATTTCCGGGGAGATCACCTGATCGAAGAAGAGACAGGGGAAAATGCGGAATGGATGGGAAAGGAAGATATGAAGGAAAGCATAGAAGAACTAGATCTCTCCTGTCCAGACTGCGGCGGCGAGTTCTCTGAGCCTAAAGATTTCAACATGATGTTCGACGTCTCGTTGGGACCGACAGGCCAAAAGAAAGGTTTCCTAAGACCGGAGACCGCTCAGGGAACTTATATCAATTTTAGAAGAGAATATAGAGCGCTACGAAAACAGATGCCTATGGGTCTCGCCACTATAGGATCCGCTTTTCGAAATGAGATATCTCCTAGACAGATAGTCTTCAGGAAGAGAGAGTTCCTACAGGCAGAACTCCAGATATTCTTTGTTCCTGAGATCCATGAGGAAAAGTTCGAGAGAAAATATAAAAACATCCAAGATAAGAAAGTGAAGATCAAAAGAGAGGACTGGGATGAATCTAGAGAGGTAAGATTGAAAGATATAGATAACCTTCCTCCTTTTTATCTCTACCACCTTGGCAAGATGTATGAATTCTACAAAGGTGTGATGGAACTCCCCTCCAAAGAGATCAGATTCAGAGAACTCTCTGAAGATGAGAGAGCTTTCTACAACAAAATACATTTCGATCTGGAAGTAGATTTTGAAACCTTGAACGGATGGAAGGAAGTTTCTGGTCTTCATTATAGGTCCGACTATGATCTTAAACAACATCAGGAGAACTCGAATCAAAGTCTATCCGTTTCTACAGATGACGGTAAAAAGATCCCTCACGTTATCGAATTGAGTTTCGGTATCGACAGGAATCTATGGTCTTTACTCGACAAAGGATACAATGACAAAGAAAGGACTTGGTTAGACCTTCCTAATGAGCTAGCTGCTAGACAAGTAGCAGTTTTTCCACTGGTCAGAAAAGATGGTCTGCCTGAAAAATCTAGAGAGGTCTTCGAGAAGCTCAGGTCAGACTTTAGAGTTACCTGGGAAAAGAGCGGTTCGATAGGAAAGAGATATGCAAGGAATGATGAAATAGGGACTCGTTATTGTATAACCGTAGATTACGATACGCTGGAGGAAGATTCTGTTACTATAAGAGATATAGAGACGACGGAACAGATAAGGGTCGAGATAAAGAAGTTAAATGATATCTTGAATGAACTTATCCAGGGCCGGAAAAAATTCAATGATTATTTAGAACAAGAAAATTAAGAAGACTCCTCTTCTTTTATAGCTTCCAGCTTACTGATCACGTTCCAGATAAGAGTTCTTCCGTGCAAAGGTATATTTGGGTCATCTGCTAAGTCTTGCAGTTTGAAGATCGAGGACGCTATTCTGACATCTAGTTCATCGTTAGATTCAAGAAGTAACTCTTCGCATTCCTCAGCACCTTCTCTAATATTTCTTGGGATAGAATTGTCCTCTTTTATCTCGTCGATCATTTCACATACATCTTTCAGTTTTTCGTTCACATCAGCCATTGTCTCCACCTCTATAATCTCAAATTGAACCTAGTATCTGTTCTATGTATCAAGGCATCACGGGAT
>CAYXPD010000228.1:0-2672 GCA_964466995.1 uncultured Thermoplasmata archaeon
GGGTTGGAAGAAATAAAGGTCTGCACTGCCTACGAATACGATGGAAAAAAGATCGAAGAATTTCCTGCGGATATTGAGAGGATGTATGAATACGAGCCGATATACGAAACTTTTCAGGGGTGGAGCGAGCAAGACTGGGACCAGATAGCAGAAAAGGGATACCAGGCTCTTCCAGATAAAGTTAAAAATTATCTAGAATTTATCGAAAAAACCGTTGAAGTCCCGATCACTCATATTTCTATCGGACCGAAAAGACATCAGACTATCACGAGATGATCATTCTCGAGAAAGTTTGCTCTGCTCTTTCACCTTCTCTCTAGACTCCTTTCTCATCTCTATGAAATATTCTCTGATATCTTCTCTTACCTTGGTCGGATAATTCTCGTTCAAACAGGCGAGACAAAGTTCATCTTTATCTTTCGCTATGCCCTTCACTAGTCCTTCTATACTCTGGTAGGTCAATGAATCTGCCTCGATATCCTTTCTTATCTCTTCTATAGATTTTTGTGATGCCTTTAGCTCCTCTTTAGTGGGTATATCGATACCATAATAGCAGGGAGATATGATCGGCGGACATCCTACCAGAAAGTGTACTTCTTCTGCCCCGCTTCTTTTCATGAGATCGACCAACTTTTTCGACGTAGTCCCTCGGACTATACTATCGTCGACGAGTCCGACTTTCTTTCCCTTCACCTCTTCTATTATAGGATTGAGTTTGGTCTTCACAGCTGTTTCCCTCGAAGTTTCGTCGGGCATTATGAAAGTTCTTCCGACATATCTGTTCCTCATAAGGCCTTCCCGATAAGGTATATCGAGTTCCTCAGCAACGGCTAGAGCATAGGTCCGGGCGGTGTCTGGAACTGGAACGACAACGTCCAATTTATGCTCGTTCTTTTCCCATTCCTTTGCCAATTCCCGCCCCAATCTAAATCGCGCTTCATAAACGTTTATCCTTTCTATAGTGGAATCGGTCCTGGCAAAATAGACCCATTCGAACATACAGTGTTTAGGCAAGATATTTTTTATCTGCCGCGATCTATAGGACTTATCACCTTCGATTAACATAGCCTCTCCTGGCATAACGTCTCTTAAAACTTTATATCCAAGGATGTCGAGGACCGTGTTCTCTGAGGCAAGTGCCAAACTAGTTCCATCTAGATTTCTTTTCTTTCCGAAGACAAACGGTCTGATACCTCTCGGGTCTCTAAAAACAAACAACCCCATCTCTGGAATTAATGTGATCACTGAATAACTACCGTTCAAACTGTCCATCGTTCTTTCTGCCGCAGAAAAGAGAGCATCGCTATCGATATCTTTTTCTTTTTTGAGCTCTTCAGCAAAAACGTGGAGGATAAGTTCTAGGTCACAACCTGATTCAAGATTTAGATCGTACTTGTCTATCAATTCTTTGTAATTGACTATATTACCGTTATGGACCATACCCATCTCTATCGGTTCTTCGACTTTGAAAGGTTGTGCGTCCTTCTCTACATTGGACCCTATGGTGGGATACCTTACATGTCCGATACCCCATTTTCCTTCTAGATCATCCAGTGTCTTCTTATTGAAGACTTCATCGACCAATCCTCTATCTTTCCTGAGCTGGGTGTTTTCACCGTCAGCAACGAACATACCGGCTCCGTTCTGGCCGCGGTGCTGGATGGCAAAAAGACCATTGTATAGCTCGGAAGAAGCCTTGCTCGTTCCAAGGACACCAACTATACCGCACATATCAATCCTCTTATATACTCGCCTAAATCAGATATTCCATAAAAAGTAGGGTTTTTAAATGTATCCTTCAAGTCTCAACTCACCTCTCTACATTTCTCGATGAAGTTTTTAAATATCTGTTCCCCATATTCAGTGTGATCCACTTCTGGATGGAATTGAAGACCATAAAGTTTCCTTTCTTTGTGCTTGAACGCCTGGACTGGACAGGAACTTGATGAAGCTAAGAGTATCAGATCTTCACCTAGTTCTTTGATCTCGTCGTTGTGAGACTCCCATACAGTGAATTCTTTAGGAGTCTTTATGAAAAGATCGTTTTTCTCGACCACCTTCAATTCCGCTTTACCGTACTCAGGGGACTCAGCACTTCCCGTCTTTCCACCGAAATATCTAGCCATGTACTGTGCTCCCACGCAGATCCCCAATATCGGAAAGTTAGACTTTTCTAGATATTCATCTGTCCTACCCAACTCCATATCCTCTTCGCTGATCCTCGGTGCACCACCTGAGAGGATCAAACCGTCTACATCGATTTCTTTTAAAGGCGTATCGTTCGAAATGATCTCAGAATCGATTCCCAACTCATCTAGTGATTTCCATTCTCGGTGCGTCCACTGTCCACCGTTATCTACCACGTCTATCTTCATCTAGATCAGTTCTCCGTTTGTTCGATGATATTTTCGACAAATCTCAAGAAAATAGGGGCTGGTTTCATCGGCCTAGATAGGAATTCGGGATGGAATTGCGTTCCTATAAAGAAAGGATGGTCTTCGATTTCAAGTATCTCCATCCTTTTCTTGTTTGGGGTATGAGCACTAAAGCGCATCCCTTCAGATTCTATTTCTTCTTTATAATCTAGATTCACTTCGTATCGATGTCTGTGTCTTTGGGTTATCTCACTTTTTTTGTAAATATCGTGAGCTCTTGTATCTTCTTTGACGATT
>CAYXPD010000229.1:0-2633 GCA_964466995.1 uncultured Thermoplasmata archaeon
CTTCATACGCTGGGTTGATATACCAATTGTTGTATCCACCAGACGATTCCCAAACTCCGATCTGTGCTTTTACAGAAGGATCCATTCCATCGTATATCGTCGCTTCAAGAGACTGCAAAAAGAGATCTACGTCTCCTTCTGCTACATCTAGTAGTGTACTAGTCCTGTCCATAGTCACTCCGAATGTCACTGTATCTGGGTGATTCTCGTGTGCCTCTACCGGTTCTGAGCCTATGATCGCTAATCCGCCGGTGATTAACACCGATACGATTAGCAGGCTCAGTATTCTTTTCCATTTCATTTTTTATTCTACCTCGCTATGCATATTACTAACTCTCGTATATAAATTTTATTAAATTGGGGATTGTTTATAGACAAAGAAAAAATATTGAAAAAAGGAAGCTCTTTTTACCCTCTCCAGGCATTGGTAATAGATCAAAATCATATGGGCTGTAGTTAAACCTAACTGTGATCTTACTTACATATTTTGTTGTAAATAAAATTTTATAGATAGGTGAGGAAGATGAGAAAGGATAAGCCGTATTTCAAAATCTCATTCTCGTCTTATTCATCTCTCGCTCTCACCTTCATCTTTTTTCTTACGCAAGCCATACGAGATTGCGATCAAAAATACGATCGCTATCGCTATAGGAACACCTAGACTGTAGGTATTCAAATCCATTTGTCCAGTGAGGGAGTATAAATTGCCATCGGTCGATCCGAAATACAGGTTGCCCTCTGCATCCATAGCAGGTGATGAAAAAACGAAGCCTTCAGTCTCGAAACTCCATCTTTCTTCCCCGTCCGAATTCAAAGAATACATATGATTATCCCTAGAACCAAAATATACATTTCCTGATGAATCTACTAATGGTGATGATTGAACGGCTCCGTCGGTTTTATATCTCCATTCTTGTTCTCCTGACTGATCGATAGCATATAGATGATTATCGTTTGAACCTACGTAAATAGTTCCATCCTCTCCGACTGCTGGAGAGCTGAATATCCCATTTTCTAGGCTTTTTATCGTTAATAATTCTTCACCAGTTTCTATGAGATATACATCATCACCCCACACTGTAATATACCATTCTCCATCTCTCCTAGTAAGTTCTGCGTCCTCGTGAAGGTCATAACCTTCAGATTCGAATGCTTCCCGTAAGGTCTCATTGACATCCCCTTCATAAAGATGTTCTTCGTATTCCGTGCGGCTCAGTGTAAACAGATTCCCTGTCTCAAAGCTCCACCTTTCCGTTCCATTCGGATAAAGAGAGTATAGATGCCCGTCAAAAGAACCGAAATAAATATTGCCGTTCTCATCCAATGCAGGGGAAGAATGTACTTCATTTTGGACAGAATAACTCCAATTCCTTTCTACTCTATCCCCATCTATCTCTAACGAATGCATCTGGCCTACTCCCACGATCCCCATACCTAGATACACTTGCCCGTGTTCATCTACTGCAGGAGAAGAAGCTATGTATCCACCGAGACTCCGTTCCCATTCTATACGACCGGTCCTACTTATAGAGTAAATCTTTAAGAAATCTGCGATCAATATAGATCCGCTCTCAGTGATAGCTGGAGCCGATAATATTTCCTCATCTAGCTCTATCGACCATAGAACAGTACCGTTAGAATCGAGGGAATAGAACATACCTTCTACATCTCCAAAATAAACGTTCCCTTCTTCATCCACCGCCGGACTTGCTTCTATATCCCCAGAAGCGTTAAACTTCCACTCTATATCTCCTTCTTCGCTAAACGAATAAAGGTAACCATCCATAGAACCTACGTAGATATCACCCTCAGGGCCGATCACAGGCGAAGATACAATATTACCATCTGTGGTAAAGTTCCATCTTAGATGGCCAGTGCTTTCTCCTCCCAGCGCTCTACCATCGTTAGAGAGACCACCACCGAACATAGACCACGGACTCACGTCACTTTCAGCGGATGAATGTCCAGCAACGAGTCCTACAGAGGAAATGAGAAGTAAACTAGTTACTACCACTGCGACCAACCGTTCTCTTATATCTTGCGACATAAAGGAGCATTCTAAGATTACATATTTTAATCTTTTCAGTAATTTACCATTTAATTAAATAAATGAGATATATCCGACCCTTGTTTAAGAATGCTGGTAAATCTTATTGAGCATCTAAGTAATTATCTTACTTTTCACAGACATCCATGCGAATGTGTCAATGGGAAAAAATAGTCTAGGTCTGCACTTGCAGACCTCTGTTCTAGACTCTATTTTTCTATAAGAAACTGCTCTTCACTTTCTTATACACAAAGAAACTCGCTGTTGCTACCCCTATGATCAGTAGGACCACTCCAAAGCCCAACATCGATGTTTCTTCGTCCCCGGGATCCACTTCTCTTTCTTCAAGTTCAAAGTCTAGCAGGACCTGATCAGCCGAGTGCCTTTCCTCTGGAATACCGTCTTCGTCCAATCTTGTCTCAAACATTATTGTTTGCACGAGATTTTTGACTTCCGGAGAATAATAATACTCAACCCTTCCAAGGCTCCATTCATCCTCGTCTTCTTCCCTAGCACTTATATCGACATTCAATTTATAGACCGTGGACTCTTCACTTACAGGAAGATTTTCATGGGCACGTGGAAC
>CAYXPD010000230.1:0-2629 GCA_964466995.1 uncultured Thermoplasmata archaeon
AAAGAAGCTGTCCAAAATGTCTCGGCATTGATCAAAAAGTACACGGGAGAAAATATCTCTCAATATGATGTTCACATCCAATTCATAGGAACTCAACAAGGCGTAGAAGGAGATTCAGCATCGATCTCTATCGCCACAGCGGTGATCTCAGCATTGGAAAATATACCGATAGACCAAAATATAGCCATGACCGGCTCCCTTAGTGTTAGAGGACAAGTCCTTCCAGTAGGCGGGATCACCTCAAAGATCGAAGCAGCCGCTGAAGTCGGCATGGATAAAGTACTGATACCCAAAATGAACGAAAAAGACATAGTGATAGAAGAGAAGTACGAGGATGAGATCGAGATAATACCAGTAGAGAATCTAGGAGAAGTACTGAAACATGCCTTAGTGGGTGAGAAAAAAGAAAAACTTCTAGACAAACTGGCTTCACTTTTAGAGATAAAGACGATACCTTTCCCGACCAGCGAACCTGCACCGAAGACATCCAACAATTCATGAAAGAAGGTGAAAGATAAATTGGGCGCTTTTGATCTTCTATCTGACGAAATAAATGATGTACTATCAGAACTCGATATTAGGGAAGAAACTAAACCCCAAAAAGATGCCATACCACCTATTTTGAACAGAAAAAACACACTCGTTATCGCTCCAACCGGTATTGGTAAAACCGAGGCTGCATTCCTCCCGATCCTCAATAATATACTCTCTGAAGATGATGAAGGGTTCTCTCTCCTTTATATCACCCCACTGAAAGCATTGAACCGAGATATGATTAGAAGGATCAAAGAGTTTTCCAGTAGATTAGATTTTAGGGTCGGCGTTAGACATGGGGATACCAGCAAGAAAGAGAGAAGAAAACAGTCGGAAGATCCACCAGAAGTGTTGATAACGACGCCTGAAACACTCCAGATAATGTTTACAGGTCATAAGTTAAGAAAAGGGCTCAAGAATGTAAGACATGTTATAGTAGATGAATTGAATGAACTAGCTGAAGACGAAAGAGGCAGCCAATTATCTCTAGCCCTTGAGCGTTTAGCTGAACTCAGTGGTAGAGACTTTCAAAGAGTTGGACTATCTGCTACTGTTGGATCCCCTGAGAAAGTTAAAGATTTTTTAGTCGGTGTGGGCAGAGAAGGGATAATAGTAGAAACCTCTGGTAAAAGAGAACTAGATATAAAAGTGGAAAAACCCAGTGTAGAGGAAAGTGGAGACAAAAAACTTTCTGAGATCATGAGGTGTGATATAGAAAAAGCAGCTTCTCTAAGGTTTTGCAGAGAATTGATAGAAAGCCACACTTCTACACTCTTTTTTGTCAATACGAGAGATGCGGCCGAATCACTTTCTTCTTCTTACACACTCTGGAAAGAAGAAATACCAGGAGACTTTCCCATCGGGGTTCATCATGGATCACTTTCTAAAGAAGCGAGAATAGATATGGAGGAACAATTCAAGAGGGGTGAATTGAAAGGACTCATATGCACCTCATCAATGGAACTAGGTATAGACGTTGGTAAAACAGACCTAGTGGTGCAGTATCAGTCACCTAGACAAGTTACCCGGTTGATCCAAAGAGTTGGTAGGTCTGGCCATAAGATAGATGAGATCTCCAAAGGAAGGATAATATCCACGACCAAGGACGATATACTCGAAGGTGCCGTGATCTCTAGAAAGGCAAAGTTGAGAGATCTAGAAAAAACAAATATCCCTGATGAGCCGTTGAGTGTTCTCGCTAACCAATTGATAAGCACAGTCCATACAGAAAAAGAGATCAAGCCTGATGATTTTTTCACACTTGCTAAACGGTCGTATTCTTTCAAATCTTTAGATAAGGAAATCTTTAATGATTTGGTAGAACAACTCGCTGAGATCAGGGTTATTTGGAAAGAAGGGGAGAAAATCGGGAAAAGAAGAGCTTCTCTGAATTATTTTTACAATAATATATCTATGATACCTGACGAAAAAACTTACTTGCTACGGGATATCTCGACCGATTCTGTCATAGGTACTCTAGACGAAAGCTTCGTAGCTAGCAATATACAAGAAGGAGAAGTCATAACACTTCAAGGAAAGGCATGGCGAGTAGTTGATATGAAGGAAGAAGAGGTATTAGTGGATAAAGTGGGCAATATCGGTAAAATACCTGATTGGACAGGCGAAGACATACCAGTTCCTTATGAAGTCGCCCAAGAAGTGGGTAGGTTGAGAAAGAAAAATTTAAAATCAGAAGTGGAGAAATATCCCCTTAGCGAAGGGGCTTTGAAAGATTATGATGAATATTTGAAAAGTCAAAAAGATTATGAAATCCCTACAGATTCTAAATTAGTCATCGAAGTAGAAAAAGAAACTTTAGTGGTCAATGCCTGTTTTGGTACACTGGTTAATGAAACATTAGGACACTTACTTGCCTCTCTTCTCTCTGCTAGATTAGGAGAAAGTGTAGGTCTGCAAACTGACCCTTACCGCATAATGATGAACCTTCCGAGGAGGATTGACCCATCTAAGATAAAGGATATTTTAAACGAAACAAAGCCCGAAAGTCTTGAAGGTCTGATGAAGAAGAGCATAAAAAATTCAAACTTTTTTAACTGGAAATTTCTACATGTAGGAAAAAAGTTTGGGGCAATCG
>CAYXPD010000231.1:0-2589 GCA_964466995.1 uncultured Thermoplasmata archaeon
AAAATTTTTCATCTAGAAAGTTGGATTGACAAAAACATATATTTATGCGTTTGTCCTTCGGTTGTTTAAGATGTCAGGAAATCCTGAAGAGAACGGAACTGAAGATACCTCTGGAGAACTCAGCCACCTGGAGAAAAAGACTTTGTTGGCTTTAGAGGAGCTGAACGGAGTCGCTTCTCCGGAAGAGATAATGGAAGAGGGTGATTTTGAGGAAAAAGTAAAAGTCATGAACGCCGTCTCTTGGCTGGAATCAAAGGATATGGTCGAGGTCGAAGAGGATGTCACTCATTATTATTCTCTAGCCAAGAAAAGTCTTGCAAAAAGGGATCTTCCCGAAAGAAAAGCACTCAAGTTCTTAGATAAGAAAGGAGGAAAGTGCAGCGTAGCAGAACTACAGGAAGACAGTGATCTGAACAAGAACAAGGTCGGTATAGCTTTGGGTTGGTTGAAAGACAAGAACTGGGCCGATATCGTCAAAGAAGAAGGAGAATCATACCTCAAGATCACGAAAAGAGGGAGAGAAGCGGTCAAAAAGAAGGGAAAAGACGAGGAGCTGATAAGACGTCTTGGTAAAGAAGAAAGGTTATCGGAAGATGAAGTAGATAAGTATACCGTGAATAACCTGATGTCGAGGAAGGAGATATTGAAAGAAGATAGAGAAGTGACCAGAACAGTTAGAGTTACTGAAAAAGGTAGAAAAGAACTAGAAAAAGGGATCGAATTAAAAACTCAGATAAATCAACTGACTCCCGAAATTTTAAGAACTGGCGCTTGGAAAAAAGCTAGGGTGAGACCTTATGACGTTAAAGCCTATGCGCCGAAAGAATTTGGTGGAAAAAGACATCCAATTAAAAAGGAAATAGAAAAAGTGAGACAAGCCTTTATTGAGATGGGGTTCGAAGAGATAAAGTACGATATAATTCAACCGACTTTTTGGAATATGGACGCTCTGTTCATTCCTCAGGATCATCCTGCTAGAGATATGCAGGATACCTTCTATATGAAGACTCCGAAGAAATTAGATATCAGTGGAAGCGAAGAGACGATCGAGGCAGTCAAAGAAGTTCATGAAAACGGCGGAGATACACGATCTAAAGGATGGCAGTATGAGTGGAGTGAAGAGGAAGCGAAAAAGGCTGTCCTTCGAACCCATACTACAGTAGCTAGTATCAAGCACCTCTCTGAAAATCCTGAGCCTCCGGTGAAAGCTTTCTCTGTAGACTGGAACTACCGGAGCGAGAAGCCCGACGCTACACATTTGTCCGAATTCGGTCAGATAGAAGGCATAGTGATGGAAGAGAACGCTAATCTGAATATGCTGATAGGTCTTATGAAAAAGTTCTATAGTAAGATGGGTTTTAAAGACGTTAAGGTGAGACCAGGTTATTTTCCTTTCACTGAACCCAGCCTTGAAGTGTTCGCAAAATGGAAAGGCGATTACCTTGAGATGGGCGCTGCCGGTTTATTTAGAAGAGAAGTTTTGCAACCCCACGGTATTGAAGATCCGGTAATAGCATGGGGCTTGGGCTTAGAGAGATTGGTTATGCTCCGGCTAGGATGGGATGATATAAGAGAGTCCTACAAGAATGACTTACAGACCTTGAGAGAATATCCGTTGTTGTGAATAGGAAACACAAGGTTGAAATATTTACATCCAACTCATGATATTATATGACTCTTAAGCTATACAATACTTTGACGAATCAGAAGGAAGAATTCCAACCGATAGAGGAAGGGGAAGTCAATATCTATTCTTGCGGACAGACCATATACGATGACATGCACGTTGGGAACGCTAAAACTTACGCTGCATGGGATATTTTGAGTCGATACCTCGAATGGAAAGGTTATGATGTTTTTCACGTGATGAATATCACCGATGTAGGCCATCTGACTGATGATGCTGATGAGGGAGAGGATAAAGTAGAGAAAGCCGCAAAAGAGAGAAAATTGGAGCCCATGGAGCTTGTTACTGAGCAGGTTAGAAAATGGTACAAAGAGATGGACGAATTGAATATGAAGAGACATAATGTGAATCCTAGATCTACGGGCCACATGATCGAGATGATAGAAGCCGTTAAAGACATAAAGAAGAACGGCTACGCCTACGAAAGGAACGGCACAGTCTATTTTGACGTCAAAAAGTTCGAGAAGGACCACGATTATCCAAAACTTGGAGGACGGACTTTAAAAGACCTAGAAACGGGAGCGGGAGGACGGGTCTCTGAAGAGGAACTTCAAGAGAAAAAATCACCTTTTGATTTTGCACTATGGATCAAAGCCGATCCTTCTCATATAATGAAATGGCCTTCTCCATGGAGTGAAGGGTATCCGGGATGGCATCTAGAATGTAGCGTTATGGGGGCCAAATACTTGGGGGGAAAGTTCGATATACATTCTGGTGGAGTAGATCACATATTCCCCCATCATCCTAATGAGAGAGCCCAGAACATGGCCATGGAAGATATGGATGAAGAGCCCGTTAAGTATTGGCTCCACAGCGAACACATCACTGTTGAAGGAGAAAAGATGTCCAAAAGCAAAGGGAATTTTTACACCGTTTCTGATTTGTTAGAAGAATATGATGGA
>CAYXPD010000232.1:0-2588 GCA_964466995.1 uncultured Thermoplasmata archaeon
ATATCAGACCCATCAGTAGGAATGATCACTCTATCATACATCAATCCCGTATCCTGTTTAAACATATAAAAAATCTCTCACATAGGATGATCGTATCTTACACTAAATTATTTATTCTCTACACCTATTCAAAATCAGATGCAGTGGAGATTCGTTCCCAAGAAAAAGATCGGTCCCTACACAGCTATTGCTCTTGAAGAGATTTTAACCGACAGAGTCTCCAAGACTGGAATACCTATTATAAGATTCTGGGAATGGGAAAGTAAAGCGGTCACTATAGGAAGAAGCCAAAAGGTACGGAATGAAGTCGACTTGAAACTATGTAAAAAGCGGAACATAGCTGTGATCCGCAGACCCAGTGGGGGAGGAACCATGTATCACACTCCCGGAGGAGAACTCGTCTACAGTATTATCGCTCCTAGAGAATATTTCCCAGATGATATCACAAAAATATACAAAAATATATGCGGTCTATTAGTAAAGACACTTCAAGATTTGGATATCAGTGCTGAATTCGTAAAACCGAACAGTGTCTTCGTCGATGATAAAAAAGTCTCTGGGAGTTCTCAGAAGATCACAAAAAACGTAATACTTCAGCACGGAACTATACTTTATGAACCTAACGAGGAGGAAATGTTCTCTTTATTAAGAAAGAATGATACTTCGGATAGATACATTCGATCCAACATCTCTCCTGTGAGCGGAATCTCCAAAATAGCTGACTTTTCCTTCTTAGAACTTTACAATGCTTTAAAAAAAGGATTTTTAGATGGAAAAGAATACTTTACTGAACCGGTCTCAGACCAAGAATTTCAAAAAGCGAAAGAACTAGTAAATAAAAAATATAGAGAAGAGAGTTGGAATCTTAATCCGTAGTTCTCTCTAACGGTATTTTTTCTGGATTCTCCAAGTAATCGATCAATGTATTCATAAATCCAGCTACTTCGGCTCCATCAACGACACGATGATCGAAAGAAACACTCAGTTGCATCACTTTTCTTGGAACTATCTCTCCTTCTACGACTCTCGGCAGTTCTCTTATCTTTCCAGTGCCTAGGACAGCTACGTTAGGCGGATTTATTATGGGTACGCCATAAGTTCCTCCGATCGAGCCGTAGTTGGTTATCGTGAAAGTGCTGCCCTTCAATTCTGCCAGATCGACAGTTCTATCTTTAGCTTTTTCAGCCAATTCTGCGATCTCATCGTACAACTCGAATACGTCTTTCAACTCGGCTCGTTTCACAACAGGTACCATAAGACCATTGTCAGTGGCGACCGCGATTCCTATATTGTAGTATTTTTTCACTACTATGTCTTCATGGTCTTCAACGAGCTCAGCATTCAGTAAAGGATAGTCCTTCAATGCCTCTATCGCAGCTTTAGTTACTATGGGTAAGAAGCTTAGACCGGAAGAACTCTCCTCTTTCAACTCTTTCCTTAAATCCCAAAGTTCAGTGACATCAGCTTCGTCCATAGCACCCGCGTGTGGAATCGAGAACTTTGACTCTGACATCTTCTCTCCTATCGTCTTCCTCACACCCTTGTATTCGATATGTTCGATATCTCCGTAAAAATCATGTTTCAGACTGACCTTTGGCGGTTTTTCTTCTTCTGTTGCTCTTTCCAAGTCTTCCTCTGTTATCCTACCTCCTGATCCTGTACCTTCTACTTCGGTCAGATCGATGCCTTTCTCTTCAGCTAGTTTTCTCACTCGCGGAGTAGCTTTGATCTCTTCTCCTCTGTCCTTAGGCTTTGGCTTCGCCGGTTTTTCTACTTTTTCTGGTTCTTCTTTCTCTATCTCATCTTCCGGTATCTCTTCGCCTTCTTCACCAACTACGATTATAACTTCACCTACTTTTACTTCATCACCCTCGGAAACCGGTGTCTTTAGTACAGTTCCGGAATAGGGAGATGAGATATCGACTAGGGCTTTATCTGTTTCAACTTTACCTATATCTTCGTCTTCCTCTACAACATCGCCTTCTTCGACCGTGAGTTCTATAACCGTACCTTCGGTAACACCTTCACCTAAGTCTGGAAGTCTGAAAAAGTCTACCATTCTATTGCCTCCCTTATCTTTTTGACAATCCTATCTACGTCGGGTATAGCCCAATCCTCCATCTTATAGAGTGGAAACGGAACGTCGAAACCAGTTGCTCGTAAAGGTGGAGATCTCAAACTCAGCATCTCCTCATTTACAGCTCTCGCCACGATCTCAGATGCGAAACCCGAAGTACGTGGAGCTTCCTGCACAACTAGCAGTCTGCCTGTTTTCCTCACTGACTCGTGGACCGTATCTTCATCATAAGGATAGATCGTTCTCAGATCAATCACTTCAGCACTTACGCCTTCATCGGCTACGTGATCAGCGGCTTTGACGATCTTCGGAACCATGGCTCCCCAACCCACAAGCGTTATATCTTCACCTTCTTTGACTACTTTCGCCTTTCCTATCTCTTCAGTGTAACTACCTTCCGGAACTTCCTGTTTAAAAGCTCTGTAAAGTTTCTTCGGCTCTAAGAAAACTACTGGGTCAGGATCTCTTATACTTGAGATAAGAAGACCTTTTGCATCTGAAGGGGTCGAGG
>CAYXPD010000233.1:0-2579 GCA_964466995.1 uncultured Thermoplasmata archaeon
GATCTCTTGATCTTGAGTGAAGATGAACCGCTGATAAAGATCTTCACGTTCTCTCTATCCCAAATGTTTTTCAATTCCAATTCCCATGTTTCGTCGAATTCTATCTCATCCAAAAAAAGATAAGTCATGCCTTCGTCTTTTTTTACTTTATTTTTGTAGACTTCAAAGATCCTTTTGACTGGTTCTTCTAAATCGATAAGAGTAACGTCGTCTAGACTAGCATAAAGAACGTTTTCTTTGCTCTCATCTTTGAGAAGGTGATCTATCAACTGATACAACAGCGTTGTCTTTCCCACACGTCTGAGACCTATAAGTGAAGTTATCCGATCTTCGTCGATAAATGACCGTAGTTCACTAAAAACCTTTCTTTTTTTATCCTTCTTCAGATGTTTCGGAACTTGGTTTGTCTGCCACCAGGGATTCATCTTGACCAAGACCTGCAGTAACTCTTCGTCCGTGAGCATGGTCGCCACCTTAACTATTACGATAGTAAACAATCCTAATTAACTTTACGGTTATAACCGGAAATAATTTTATTCTTCTTTAATCATATATGAGAGATTTCATAGCGTAGATCAAGCATCATCACTCCGCTTAGGGAAATTGCAACGGTAGTTCCGAGCAAAAATAATGGTTCTAACATCTACCCGACGACGCCGCCCTCTTCTTCTATATCCATGTCCTCGAACCTTTCAACTCTCAACCGCTCTATATCCATCGATGGTTCCTCTCCCATGACGAGTTCCGCCGTTACTTTATCCACCATCGGCGAGACCATGAATCCGTGTCCACTAAAACCGTTGACCTGATAAAATCGATCGACTTCTGGAACTGAACCTAATATAGGCTGAGCGTCAGGAGTAGTATCATACAAACCGGCCCACTGTCTTATCATGTTCACGCTGCTGAATCTCGGGATGAAGTCCAACAGCGTGTTAGAAAATTCTCTCATAAACCAGAGGCTACCTTTTTGGTTGATCCCGGGTTCTTCGTCTGGATTTCCTATCCCACCAACGATATTTCCGTGCTCGCTCTGGCTGAAGTATATCCCATGTTGGAATGAAATGACCATAGGTTCTAGAAAACGTTCGTATGGTTCAGTGACCATTATCTCGTGCCTTACAGGGATGTTAGGAATCTCGGCTCCTGCCATCTCTGCAACTTCAGCCGACCATCCTCCAGCTGCATTGACAACAGTATCCGTTTTGATGTCACCTTCATCTGTTTTTACTTCCTGGATCTCATTTCTTTCTGTCACTATGTCTTTCACTTCTGTGTGCTCTTTTATGTCTATACCCATCTCTCTTACCCTGTTAGCGTAACCGTGAATGACTTTGAAAGGATAGATCGTACCGTCACTCTGGTTGAATGTCGCCGCTACCACATTCGAGATATCCAATTCGGGGACTATCTCCTTCGCCTCTTCGGGACTTAAAAATTTGCTCTCAACTCCTAATTTATTCTGAAGCTTGACATTCTCTTTGAACTCGTCAGCTTCATCCTCATCAAACGATAAGACAAGATAACCGCCCTGGTAGAACTCGATATCTTCTTCCAGCTCTTCATCGAGATCTTCAAACATCTTTCTGCTCTCTACCGCTAGCTTTATATTCTCTTCTGAAGTCCACTGCTGTCTTATACCGCCGCCGTTCCTTCCACTGGCGCCGTAACCCAGGTAGGATTTGTCTAAAACAACAACGTCGGTAAAACCTTTCTTTCCAAGATGGTAAGCTGTGCCTAATCCGTTGACCCCTCCACCTATGATGACAGCATCGTATTCATCAGTCATCGTCTTCACCTCCTTCAGGAGAAGCCAATAAACTGAACGGAACGGGCTGAGATGGAGGTCTTGCTGTCGGATTTTTCATCTCTTCAACATCTTTGCCAGTTTCTCTACTTAAGATCCTTCTAGCCAATAACATGCACGTTTTTCCCTGACAAGGTCCCATACAAAGCCTCAGATGTCTCTTCAACTTTTCTAGCTCATCATACCCTTCATCTATAGCTTCAACTATATCTTCTTCAGTCAGGTCTTCGCATCTACATACCACGGTGGTCATTCTATCACCTCGAACCCTCTTACATCCCAAACGTTCTCCTTATCCAATTCTAAAGTCACTGCGTAGGTCTTTCCAGACTTTCTCACGTTTGTGACCTCCGCTTTTTCGACCTCTTCACCTTCTCTATCTAAAGCCATGACTTCATCTCCTTCATCAGGCACAGGAAGATACTCGTAAGGGACTGTTATCTTGCAATCCTCCTCGCTATAGCTGCAGTCTACCACAAATATGGCGAGACCAGGACATTCCGTCACACAGAATGCACACCCAGTACACTTTTCGAAGTCTATATCAGGAGTATCTGTTATCTCTTCCATATCGACCGCATCGAAAGAACATGCGGCAACGCAAGGATTGCACGGTATGTTTTCCACACACTCCATTATCACGACCGGTCCTTCTTTTAGCCTTTCTTCATCCGGAATCTCCAGATCTTCTTTCTCTACCACTCCGGTATTTTTGTAATCGCTCATCCGCAGATCACCTCCTTGATCGAGGATGACGAGACAAAGTCACAAG
>CAYXPD010000234.1:0-2579 GCA_964466995.1 uncultured Thermoplasmata archaeon
TTATACTAGAAGGGATGTTTTCCTGCAGGTAAGCTCCTCTGATCGGTCTATAAAAAGCAAATATCGTCATGATGAGTATATATACTACTATCACCAAGTAACTAGGATCAAGAGTCGAGAAAAGTATAACAAAAATGCCCAATAGAGCGGTCGATATCAACAACATCAAAGGATAACTCCCCACTTTTTTGGTGATTTCCTCAGATTTGAGGTTTACTATGAATTTTAAAAACGAAGTGATAGCCGCGATCAGACCCAACCAATACAACTCAAAACCAATTTCTGTAGTCAGATAGGGCTGCCAAGCATCTTGGAGAACTGCAAAGGAAAAGAAGAAAACGGTCACACTGACAAACAAAATCAAGACGATCCTGCTTCTCTTTACCAGTCTAAAGCCCTTACGGATGGTGTTCTTTATGTAAGGGAGAAAGTTCGTTTCTTCTACTTCTGAATCTCCTATTCTGACCTCCTCAGCTTTGAAGTATAACAGAAAGAAAATCAGGATAAAAAGAGCACCATGTGTGAGGAAAAATATCCTCATAATAAGTATTACAGAAGGGGAAAGCACCTCTGCTCCTCTAGAGATGAAAAGTACTAAAGCTCCGATGAGGGAGGCTGGAACCGCAGCTAGGCCGCTGATGCTTCCTTGCCTAGCTATCACTCTATGGATCCAATCACCCAAACCTTTGCTTTTTAAGGTATCAACTACCCATGCTCCTAGCGAGCCAGAAATAAATGTTGATCCGAAGGCGAAAGTCGAGAAAAGAAAAAGAAGATAGAAGAACGAATCAGAAAAAGGGACGAGGAAAAAAGACACACCACAGACACCGAAACCGATCAAAGTCGAAGTCTTTCTCCCGTATCTGTCAGCTACTATCCCGGTCGGTATCTCAAAGACGCCATGGATCACACCATATACCAAATAAATCACTCCGATCTGGGCAAAAGAGATGCCTATCGCAAAAAGATAGATCGTCTCTATCATCATGGTGAGAGTAAAAGCAAATCTGGTAGTCAAACTGGTGATATAGAATATACCAACCACTTGCCATTCTTCCAAGAATCTCTTGAGCAAAACTATCTCACCTGCAGCGATTTCTATAGTCATAATTATATCCTTATTTATTTTGTTCGGCTGATGTCTTTTCAAATTAAAGCTAAGCGACAGTCTCCACTATGAGCTATTTAAGGTAGTTTTTGTCTGTTTGAAGTTTCTAGATATTTATGGAAAAGTTTGAGAGAGAAAGGTATGTCCAATTGAAGAATTTATGACCTTTTACCTATTTTGGATGTTTCACGCTCGGTATTATTATCGGCTTATTTGCAAACATGTCTCTTAATGTATAGATTGAAATACTATTCTACCTAAAGATAAATAAGCCCCTAATCATCTACAACCATATGGAAGTGAATGAAGTCGGACTAGACTCTTTAAAGGTTTTATACTCTATCTAGAAGAGAAACAGTGGGAAATATACTGGCAAAAAAAGCAAGGAAGTGTTCTTATATCGATATTTTGAAAATCCTTTAGGAATACGCAAGTCTTTTTTGGTGGAAAAAGAGAAGAAGAATTTGGGAGCGGCGATGCTCGAATCTTATAGAAACAGGCATCATCTACATGACTGGTTGGAGTATCGGGAGCCAAGTGTGGTTGAAAAGCTGATGAACACTTTTCAATGTTTGAACGAGATAGAAGGTGTAGTTTCTTTAGTTCCCTACTTCGGAAGAGGAAAGTACTTTGAAGATTGGAAAAAAGTAGGATTTTCCATAGATGAACGAGTACCTTACCATATCTTAATGAAAAAAGAACTAAAAGATGAACAGAAGAAGGAAAAAATAGGTTTAGAGGTCGAAAAATTACATACCTCTAATCAAACCGATAGAATAAAAGAACTGGCAGACCTTTAAGTCGAGATCTCGAGCCGGTTTGAGGAAAAGGAAGATATGATTAACCATTTAAGGTGGGAGTTGGAAGGTGATATGAGGTACTATCTATCCCTAAAAAATTCGAAAACAGTGGGATACTCCGGTTTAGAAACAAGAGATCTTTTCACCGGGCAAACCATGTACTGGATCAAAGAAGTGGGAGTTCATCCTGAAGAAAGAAGAAAAGGGTTAGCGACGGATGTGCTTAGACATACGATCAATAGAGTAAGGGAAAATGAGGGTAGAGAGGTCTATATCGATACCCATTCTGAAAATCCTGCTAAAAAACTGTATGAAAAGCTAGGGTTTCAGATCGTTGAAAAATTGCCGAACCTGAGATTTGAATTTTAAATTCGAAATCAGACTATAGAATTTTTCTAAGGAGGTATTATAACATTAGTTTTTCTTGAATATTTTACTCCAATATTAGAAAAAGGATGATTCTAAAGAATGAAAGAGGAAGATGTAGGCGTAACATATATAAATATGTTTGTACATATATGTACCAATGTCAAAGAACATATCCATCTCAGATGACGTTTACGAATGGTTGAAGGAGATCAAAGGTGATGATAGCTTCTCATCGGCCATCAGGAAATTAAAAAATAGAGATGATCTAAAGGAGATAAACGGGATGAATATTTTAGAGGACT
>CAYXPD010000235.1:0-2568 GCA_964466995.1 uncultured Thermoplasmata archaeon
AAAACTTGACTCTATCGAACTATGAAAGCTTCTTTCGTTTGCTTCTTGTCTTTCTCTCAGACGAATTTTTGTTTCATCTTCTGATAAAAATGAAGTGCTTATTGGGTAAGCAATCGAGGACAAAAGAAAAAATGCACAGACGATCACTAGGACCTTGTTATACCTTCTTCGCATTTTAAACCTCTATTGAGTTAAAATGGAATTGGTCAATGATAAAACTTTGGAAAGTACGTGAGAGACCACAAAAGTCAGGTTTTTCTCTGGTTAATTGAACTCTCGTTTTTTAGTGTGGTAGATCACTACTGCGAAGAAAATCCCAACCAAAAGGAGCATGAACGTAAATCCAGGAATCTCTCCTGGCAATATTAAGGTTATCGTCGCTTCGTCTTGGTCATCTTCAGTTTCGACTGAGAAGTTTACATCTATTTCGACTTCGAAGAGACCTATATCATACTCTTCGCCTATATCGCCTGTGTCGACAGAATAGGTATCGGTCTTATTTCGATTCGGGTCCAAGACAACATTTTCACTCTCGCTTTCACTCCATATTTCTTGACCTGCAACTTCTGCCTCTATAGAGATGGAAATCTCCTGTTCTCCTGGTATGTTGCCTGTATTCCCTATGTAATATTCTATTTCGATCTCATCGCCTAGCTCCACTTCATCAGGATGGTCGATGATTTCGACTTCAAAATATGCCTCATCATCTTCGTTTATCTCGATATATTCATCGACTGTAGCTCCGCTCACCCCTACTACTGAAATTCCAGCGAGAAGGAGGAGAAAGGCGAATCCGACGGTTGCAATTTTTTTCTTCATTAAATCATCTGCTATTTTTTATTTGTAGTACCAACTACATAAAAGTTTGTGTGAGAAAAACTTTAGGAAGGTGTGAACACAGTTTAGTTTTTTCTCGGTAGAACTGCATTCACAGTAATTAAGTTGGGCGGGTAAAAAAAGTCGATAATGACATATATCAAGAGTCTGTTAGATGGAGGGGAAAATAGTTGAGGGTTATATGAAAGGAACCGTAAAATTCTTCGATCCTCTGAAAGGGTACGGGTTTATCGACCCTGACAATCATAGTGAAGATCACTTTGTTCATCGTAGCGAGTTGTCTGAAGGCGTTTCTCTCGATCAGGGAGATAGAGTGGAATTCGAAAGCGAAAAAGGAGAGCGAGGATATCAAGCTTTGAGCGTCAGAAAAATAGATTGATTTGCCTTGAATTCGAACTATATAATATTTCATCTATATGGTTATTTTAAACGGTATATAGGTAATCTCTATTTAGCTATAGAAACCCGTATATACTAGTTGAACCTTTGAGTATATAAAGGCAAAAGGAGGTGAAAAACATGAAAAATATAGCAGAGACTTTGAGAGATGAGGGCCAATTAAAAACGCTGTGGGGAGCTATCGAGAAGGCTGAAATCGGAGAAATTATGGAAGAAAAAGGACCCTATACATTGTTCGCTCCAACAAACGATGCTTTCAACAAGATACCGAGCGATGAATTGAACGAACTATTGGAAGATCATGATGAATTGGTGAACACGCTAAAAAACCATATCGTGATGGGCAAGTATACCTCAAAGGACATCGCGAAGATGGAAAAGACTACATCCATGAGTGGAGAGGATATAACTGTGGATACTTCAAGCGGGGTTAAGGTCAATGATTCTAAAGTGATAAAACCCGATATCGAAGGATCGAATGGGATCATCCACTTCATAGACACACCGATGACAACAAAATATCATAAGTGAAATTTTGTAAAAATCCGGCTATCTAACATTGGTAGCCGGTATAGTTTTTTATGTAACTTTCTTTTCAAAAATAGACTATTTTGGATTACCGATAGATCATCGCTGATCCAAGATCTGTATCTGACTTTTCGAAGAGGTTATCGATGTGTTTGAACGTAAGGGCTAAGACCATCGTCTCTTCCTTTTTAAGACCATATCCTAGCTCTTCCTCGATCAACATCTTTATCTCTATCGGCGAGAGTTCTTCGTCTATTTCTTCTACTTTTTCGGCAACGGCTTTACAGGCTTCCTTCGATTCTTCAAAGAGTTCTTCTGTCATGTTTTACATTTATAACTCCGTTCAGCTTCTATAAGTACTTTTTTAGATTATATCAGTTAGTAGACAATCTTTCTCTGATTATTTGGATGTGATCTTTTGACTCTTCTTCTCTTTATTGGCAAACCGATGTAGTTTTGATCTTCAGCCAGAAATAATAGAAAAAAGGTAAAAGGTTTTATTTGTGCTCGAAGGTTATACTTTACCACTTTTTGTAGTAAACTGCTACGGCTATAACTACCGATAGCAACAGTATCATGGTCGTGAATCCTGGTATATCGTCGTCTTCCTCTTCTACTTCCTCTTCAAAAGTTGCTGTTGTCGAAAAATCAGTATGGAGCGGGAATGTTATCGTTTCGTCTTCTTCGTCTATGTAATCCTCATGACCTTCAGGTATATCCCAGTTTAAGAATTGCCAGCCATCATCAGCTTCTGCTGTGAGCGTGACATTTGTATCTTCTGCGATGTTGAAGGTATCAGAGTCT
>CAYXPD010000236.1:0-2568 GCA_964466995.1 uncultured Thermoplasmata archaeon
TGATATAATCGCGGTAGGCGAAGGTGCAAACATGCCCTCTACACCTGCAGCCACTGAGATATACAGGCAGAACGATATCATGGTCGGGCCTGCTAAAGCCGCAAATGCGGGAGGCGTTTCTGTCAGCGGTCTTGAGATGGCTCAAAACTCACAAAGAGAGAGCTGGAGTTTCGATAAAGTGGACAAGAGATTACAGGGAATAATGCAGAATATCCACCAAACATGTTACGAGACATCTAAAAAGTACGATGATGAAGGTAATCTCCACCTCGGAGCTAATATAGCTGGTTTCGTGAAAGTTGCAAAAGCTATGCTTGACCAAGGAATAATTTGAGAAGATGGCGGGGATAAAAATTCTTACCCCTTTCATATCTTTTTTTCGAGAGATATCCTTGTTTTTTCCAATATGTCAAAAAAGTGATGCTTGGTCAGGAAAAATTAAAATAAAAGAAGGCCCCCTAAAAGAGTTGAAAAACGGTGTTATCAAAGGAAGAGAGAAGGCAGGTAAAAAATCCTAAACTTTTATTTTCTATTTTTGGAGGTTAAAGATGAAGTTAGAATGTGATAATTGCGGACATGAATGGTTTTATCAAGACGAAGAGGAAGATATGGTTCTCTGTCCTGAATGTCAAAATGAAATGAAAGCATCCCTTGAAGGCGAGAGTTGTTCTTTGGAAAGGGATGTTGAAGGAGTGCTTGAAACCTATCCATCACAACCTAGTTCTCTCATACCTATACTTCAAGAAATCCAGAAAAAATTCGGTTATCTTCCTAGGGATGTGATCGAAGATATAGCTGAATATCTAGAGCTACCTGTTAGCAAGATATATGGGGTAGCTACATTCTATGCTCAGTTCAGATTTGAACCTCTTGGAGACCACATGATCCGAGTTTGCCACGGCACAGCCTGTCATGTGAAAGGAGCGGATAAGATCGGTGAAGCAGTCGAAAATAAGCTTGGTATCGAAACGGGAGAAACCACCGAAGATGGACAATTCACTCTAGAAAGAGTTGCCTGCCTAGGCTGCTGTAGCCTCGCTCCAGTGATGATGGTTGATGATACGGCTCATGGAGATCTCACTAGAGAGAAAGCGAAAGATATCATTGAGAAGTATAAGGAGGGGGAAACATGAGTAAAAATATAAGAGTCGGATACGCTTCCTGTGGAATAGCTGCCGGTGCCGAGGAAGTATATCAGGCCTTGGAAGGAGAGCTTGAAAAACATGGATTAGATATAGATCTAGAAAAGGTCGGCTGCATAGGGATGTGCCATAATGAACCTATAATCGAGATTGAAGATGATGAAGGAACTTATACCTATGGGAATTTAGAAGCGGATAATATAAGCCAGTTGGTTGAAAAACACCTTGTTGAAGAAATCCCTTATGAAGATAAACTTATCACTTCGCCTTCTGAGGAATATGACTATTTCACAAAACAACGAAAACTCGTTCTCAGGAACAGCGGTGAGATAGATCCAGAAAGTATAGAGGATTATATAGAGAGAGATGGTTACGAAGCTTTAGAGAACGCTCTAGATATGGAGCCTCAGGAGATAATAGACACAATAAAGGAAAGCAACCTCCGAGGGAGAGGCGGCGCTGGTTTTCCTACGGGGATGAAATGGCAGTTCGCGAAAGATGCTGATGCTGATGAAAAATACTTGATATGCAACGCCGACGAAGGAGACCCTGGTGCCTTCATGGATAGGAGTGTTCTCGAAGGTGATCCTCATGCGGTTTTGGAAGGGATGATAATCGGTGCTTACGCTACTGGTGCTAGTAAAGGCTACATATACTGTAGGGCTGAATATCCTATTGCAGTCAAAAGACTCGGGATAGCTATAGAAAAAGCGCGGGTAAGAGGTTTCCTTGGAGAGAGTATCCTTGATACGGACTTTTCCTTTGATATACAGATCAAAGAAGGTGCCGGTGCGTTTGTTTGTGGTGAAGAGACGGCTCTTATGCATTCGATCGAGGGCGAAAGAGGTATGCCTAGACCTAGGCCTCCATTCCCAGCTCAGGAAGGTCTTTTTGAAAAACCTACTAATATAAACAATGTTGAAACTTGGGCTAACGTACCTTGGATTTTGAGGAACGGAGCAGAAGAGTTCAATTCGATAGGCACTGAAGAGAGCGGCGGGACGAAAGTTTTCGCTCTTGCAGGTAAGATAAAAAGAGGCGGCCTCGTAGAAGTTCCTATAGGTACAACTTTAAGGGAAGTCATATTCGATATCGGAGGAGGTATAGCCGATAAGAAGGATTTCAAGGCTGTACAATTAGGTGGACCTTCAGGGGGATGTTTAACAACTGATCATCTTGACACACCCGTAGATTATGAAACTCTAACTGAAGCTGGAGCTATAATGGGTTCCGGCGGTATGATCGTGATGGATGAAGACGACTGTATGGTAAATGTAGCTCATTATTTTCTCGATTTTACCCAGGAGGAATCTTGTGGAAAATGTACCTTTTGTAGAGTCGGCACGAAGAGATTATTAGAGATGTTAGAGGATTTTTCTAAAGGGAAAGGTAATGAAGAAGAGATTGATAAATTAAAGGATATGGC
>CAYXPD010000237.1:0-2557 GCA_964466995.1 uncultured Thermoplasmata archaeon
TGTCGGTTCTGTAGTACTAGGTTTTTCTGCTGTACTAGGATTGGTCTTAGGTTTTGGTCTCCAGGATACAATGAACAACATTTTTTCCGGCATTTGGATCGCTGCACTTAGACCTCTAGATAAAGAGGAAAGGGTTGAAGTCCAAGGTCAAGAGGGTATAGTAACTGAAGTCGGTCTTATGGCTACGGAACTGTTAAAACCTGATAACACCAGGATCACGATCCCAAATAAGCTGATTTGGGATGAACCGATAATAAACTATTCTCGAATGCCTGAAAGAAGGATAGATATTCCCGTCGGGATAAGCTATGATGGGGACGTAGATAAAGCGGTGAAGGTTGCCCTTGAATTTTTGGAAAGCCATGAGGAGATATTAGATCAACCTGAACCGCAAGTATCAGTGACAGATCTGGGAGATTCCTCCGTAAATCTAATGTTGAAAGGATGGACTGATAAAGAAAAGTATTGGCAGGTCAGATTCGACCTCACTAAAGGTATCTTCAAAGCTTACAATGAAGCAGATATAGAGATACCGTATCCGCAGAGAGACATCCACTTAGACGGAGAGATGATTTCAAGAGAAGAGTGAATTCGGTAAAACTACAGCCAATTCACTTCACTATCGATCCTTGGAGCCTAATTTCTTCTTTTATAGGTTTTCCAGAGATTACTATGAATTTCGATCTTGAATCACACTGTATAGAGAACCGACTCTCTCCTTCTGGAAAGTAAGCTTGTTTTTCCGATATCTTTTCTTTTTCGCTGCCTCTAGAATCGAGAGTGATCGCTCCTTCGTACACGTAAAGAAATCCTCGATAATCTTCTGTAAACTCTACCGAAGTGAAGCACGCCCCTTCAAGCAGGATATCTTGATAAAGGACAGGCGTATTTGTTTCCACGGGGGAATCTTTTCCGATTATGGTTTTAATCTCAGTTTTACCTTCACGTTTCACAGGAATATCTTTCGCCGCTACTTTCTGATAGCTTGGCTCCGTTTTTTTAAGCTCTTTTGGGAGATTAACCCAGAGCTGAAAGCCGTGGCTTTTTTCCTCACCTACTGGCATCTCTGAGTGCTCTATACCTCTACCAGCGGTGAATCTTTGTACTCCTCCCCTATTTATCGAAGAGTCGTTGCCCATATTGTCCTTGTGTCTGAAACCTCCATCGATAATGTATGTTATAGCTTCAAAACCTGCATGTCGATGGGATGGAAATCCCGCTTCCGGATCAACAAAAAATTCGTCTAGCAGCACAAAAGGATCATAATGGTCGATATCAGAGGAAGGAAACAATCTTCTTACCTTAGCACCAGAACCTTCACTCTTCACTTCTGGGCTTACCAGTTTTCCTTTCATATTTTTTCACCTCTTAACTATAAGTTTATTATTTATATATATTTGAGGGCCTTGATAAGTATTTCCGAGATATAAAACTATATAAATAACACCCCTTTCTTCATCTTAAATAGGAGAATTAAAGAACGATGAATAACGACATACAAAAATTCGATGATATGTCTTTAAACGAAAAGACACTTTCAGCGTTAGAAGAGATCGACTTTGAAAGTCCGACAGAAGTCCAGAAAAGCTCGATACAGCCAGCGATTGAAGGAAACGATATAATAGTTCAAGCTAGGACTGGCTCTGGAAAGACCCACTCTTTCCTTATACCTATCTTCGAAAAGATCGAAGGAGGTAGAGGTGTTGAGGCAATAATACTCACACCGACTAGAGAACTCGCCCAACAAGTTGAGAGAGAAGCGAGCAAGATCGGCAAACATCATGGGATAAATACACTAGCGATCTACGGTGGATCCAGCATAAAATACCAGATAGATCATCTTCCAGAGACTTCTTTGGTTGCTGGAACACCTGGAAGAGTTATGGACCTCATGAGGAGAGGTGAATTAGAGCTAGATAATATCGATTTTTTTGTTCTTGACGAAGCAGATAGGATGTTAGATATGGGCTTCCTAGAGGATATAGAATGGATTATATCTAGGACGTCTCGAGAAAAGCAGATAATGCTTTATTCTGCAACTATGCCGAATGAGATAGTGAGATTAGCCAACGAGTACATGGAAGATCCTACGGAACTCAAATTGAGTGAGGACGAGATCTCCGCCAAAGGAGTTGAACAGTATTACGTCTCAGTTGGTAGGAAAAACAAACTTTCGGTTCTATCCTCTCTTTTGGATAGTGAACCGGGAAAGTACTTGATATTTTGCAATACAAGGAAATACACACAGATACTATCTGATCGTTTGAACAAGCACGGTTACAAATCTCACCCGATGCACGGCGATATGAGTCAGTCAGCAAGGACCAGAACGATGGACAAATTCAAAGAAGGTAAGATAGATATACTGGTCTCGACAGACGTAGCCTCACGAGGCATAGATGTCGATAATATTACTCATGTAGTCAATTACGATATCCCGAAATACGAGAAGGATTACGTACATAGGATTGGTAGGACAGGCAGATTAGGAAAAGAGGGTAAAGCCGTTACTTTGGTTACAAGGGATGAGATGGAGTTCCTCGATAGGATAGAGGAG
>CAYXPD010000238.1:0-2548 GCA_964466995.1 uncultured Thermoplasmata archaeon
TAGTCTTTCGAAGGAAAGATGGAATGTTCTCATTCCTACGAAGTTTCCTTCCACACCGAAGGTGGAGGCGTCTCCTGCAAGGGACCGTTAACGGATGAACGAAATGGAAGCCCCGTCCTTTAGGACGGGGAGGAGGTCACATGTACATCTTAGGCCCTGGTTTTATACTATACTGGTCACTTTTATTTAAAGGTGTTTTGTAAATATAGTTATATGGTGAAGTAATTTACTCTAGAAATTATAAAACAGACTAGTTTTTATATTCATTTTTAAATTATGATCACACAAGACTGTTTAATGGAATTGACCTATTCGATCTTCTTATGATTCTAAATTTTTTGTCTAATATCGACTTTTCATATCCAAGTTAAAAAAGGAATAAAAATGGAAGCGATTTAGGGTTATAGAGTGAAATCCTATCCCACTTTTAAAAAAGTGAGGTAGGGTGTGATCATCATAGATGAAGTCTTTCTTTATTATATTTTATCTTATATACGTTAATATCTTTATACGAGGTGTTATTTATACTTTTTTCCTGCATATCTATTAATTCAACTAAGCTGTTTATTAAGGCACTGGCTAAAAAATATTTTGCTAAAGAAAGGGGCTAATGGACGCGATAGTAGTATTTTTTTTGGGATTTATTGTCTGACAGTTGGTTTTGAAAGATCGATATTGCATGGGAGCATCTTTAAGAAAAAGCTGGGATTAGTTACGGGTGAAAGTAGATATTCAAATTTTTTATTTTTTGGATAAACAGTTAAAAATACATGTCTTTAAAAATTACTAAAAAACCTTTTAAAGTGTAATAATTCAAACTGGTTTATTAGATAAATCCACCGGTGTTTTTATATACCCTTACTAAAATGATAAGTATTAGTGGAAGTTTGTGACCTGGATTGAAAACTCGCTATATAGGGTTATGAATGGAAACTTCGAATACCCTGTAGTAGTGTCTATTATAATCATACTTTCTTTATCACCTGTTTTAGGATCATTTGTTGAAGTCGGGGGAGGTGAAGAACTACACTCCGAAGAACTCTATTCTGTAGAACCTCCAGAGAATCTAGAAGTTGAACACCATGGTGTAGAAGGTGAAGAGGAGTTTCTTCATCCGGTTGAGGTTCTCTACACTGATAATTTGATTGGAGAAATAGATTATTTAAAGCACGATCCAGAGAGTGAAGACGCATATGAAAATTGGTATGAAGCTGAAGAGGATGAGCAGGGTGTTAGTGATAACGAATTGGATGTCGCGATGGATCAGCCGGAAGATGAACTTGAGGGAGAACAGAACATCTCCTTGCTTTTAAGGAGAACAGATAATAGCGAGAGAAGGGAAAGGCTGCCTGAATTTTCTATCGAACTAAATCAGAATGGGGAAAGCATTTTTGAATATGAAGAATTAGAAATAACAGACACTGAAGGGGAAGTAATGTACTTCGACTTTGATACTTCTGATTTGAGTGATCCCTCAGGCGAGGGCATAACACTCGAGTTGCAGGGATTGCGGACTGGTGGTGCTCAGGAGAATAGAAACACCGTAGAATATGGGGCCATTGAATGGAACGCTGTAACTACTGAGGAAAGTTTCGAAGATAACCTCCTCACCTGGGAAGCTAGCCCTGATGAGATTGAGAGTTACAGTTACAATGTTTCTAGATCAGAGGTCAGAGACGGAGATTATGAAAAAATAGCTACGGTAGAAGCTGATGGGTCAGAAGAATACCAGTATATAGACGAAGGGAAAGGTGCTGCAGATGATACGATTTGGTGGTACAAGGTAAGCGCGGTAGATGGTGATGGTCAAGAGTCAGAATCTACTGACGAAGTGCAAGAACCAGGCCCTCGACCACCCACAAATCCCGATCCAGAAGATGGGGCGGAAGATGTTAGCATGGAATCTGAATCAAGCGTAAATTTGAGTGTCAATGTTTCTCATGTTGAGGGAGAGATAGTCGATAACGTTACTTTCTACACTTCTGATGATGATCTTATAGGATTTGTGAACAACGTATCCGATGGTACAAGGACAGATAATGTTACTTGGGAAAATTTGGAGCCTGGTGAGACCTACTACTGGTATACCGTAGCTGAGGAGGAAGAGATAGGTAACGTAACGAGTGAGACGTGGTCATTTACCACGTATGCCGATGATCCAACTGTAGAGACCTTAACAGCTCAAGATGTTACTACAAATTCAGCTATGTTGAGAGGAGAGGTAACCTCTTTAGGAGACTATGATGAAGTTGAGGCCTACTTCAGGTATCGTATTGAAGATGATAACGGATGGGAGGAAACTGAAAAACAGACAATAGAAGATTTGATGGAATTTAATCGATCTATAGATGGATTGCAAAGCAACGCGACTTACGAATTCAAATCTGTTATGGAGTGGGGAGATGAGGAAGAGGAAGAAGGAGGATCGATGATATTTACTACTCTCAAAGAAGCATTTTTTGAGGTTGAAATTGTTGAGTATAATGATGCAGTGAATAAAGAGGAGAACGAAGAACTCGTAGTGGACTACACGATCACAAATATTGGT
>CAYXPD010000239.1:0-2543 GCA_964466995.1 uncultured Thermoplasmata archaeon
ACATCCTGAACGTCACTGACAAAGAGAAAGCTAAGGAAATCATGGAACAATACGACGCCGGGATAAACGCTTTACCCACGAGGGAAACTAGTTACGCTTCACTCGAATCTGGCATAGAGGTCAGTTTGAACATGGTGGATATGTTAGAGGAATATCACAGGAGACCCGACAAATATGAAATGGAAGGACTTGATCTTCCCGAGAACATGTCTGTCGAGGAATATGGGGAGTATTTACACGAAAAGGCTGTTGAAAACGATGTAACTTTTGTCGATGGCATGGGGTTCGCTCCCGGCCTGACCAATTTCACACTTGGAAAAGGACTCCGTGAGATGGATGAAGGGAGATCTGCTATAGCTAGATGTGGTGGTGTCCCAGAAAAAAGGGCGGCAGAAAAACGCCCACTGAAATATATGATAACATGGGCTTTTGACCACGTATTGAGAGAATACATGATCAAATCACCTGCTATAAAAGACGGAAAAAGGACAGAGATACAAGCCTTGAGTGAACACGAAAAATTCACATTCGATAAATTTGGGCAGGATGAGGAACTCGAATGTGCCGTAACCCCGGGTATGCCTAGTTTCGTTTACACAAGATCTGGTCTCCAAGATACTTACGAAAAAACGGTCCGGTGGCCGGGCCATTACGATGCAATTAAAATATTCAAAGAATGCGGTATGATGGATACAGAACCTATCGAGGTGGATGGAAAAAAAGTAGTTCCAAGGGAAGTGCTTTCGGCGGCGGTGACTCCAAAATTAAAACCTGAAGAAGGAGATAAAGACGTATGTGTCATGTGGAATACAGCCGAAGGAGAGAAAAATGGAGAGCCGATAAGGATCGATTACTACATGTGGGAAGAAGCCGATAAGGAAACAGGATTGACAGCGATGCAGAGAACTACGGGTTTCCCGCCTGCGATCACTGCCGAGATGTTGGCTAAGGATGAAATTCCGGAGAGAGGCATAGTACCGCCTGAGGACTGTATAAAAGGAGATTTGTACGACGAAATGATGGAAAAGTTGGAAGAAGTGGATATTCAGGTTTTGGAAGAAAGAACTTAGGATCTTGACCTTCTTTTTTATTTTTGACTAGTGCGGGAGGAGGGATTTGAACCCTCGGACCCCTATAGGACTAGATCTTGAGTCTAGCGCCTTTGGCCTAGCTCGGCTACTCCCGCTTTAGGAGCGAATTGTTTTTGAGCGAGTAAAGTGGGAGGGAAAGAGGAATATTTTATTCCTCGGAGACACCCGCAATCATGAATGCGAATGAGTGGTGAGGGTAAGTCAGAAGCTTCGCTTCCGACGACTACCCGCTTTTCGCTCGAAGCTGTTTTCGATTATGAAACACCCCAAATATACTTTACTGTTGAGTTTGCTATGAGAGTATATCCGAAAAGAAGATATCATGAACAAAAAAAGGATGATCAGAAAGGCCCTAGATGAGCAGGGTTCTGAAGAACGTTTCAATAAAGCACTTGCTAGAGTAGTTAGCGAAAATACTAGAGGAAAGCGAGGCTATAAAAAGTATATGGATCTGATCGAAGAGATCAGGGATATTTCTAGAGAAGACGAGATATCTATAAAAGAAGCGGCTAGAAAATACCTAGACTGAGGAAATCTTTTTCTTTATCTCTATATCCCTATTTTTGAGTTCATCAACCATAAAATCGAACACATCCTTATCTCTACCTAGATCTTCAGGAGGTATCACACCGTCATCAAATTCGCCGTTGATAAGCGATCTTGTCATGACTGCAGTAGAGAAGCCGGTAGTTCTAGCGATTGAAGACAAATTCTCCGTCTCTTCGTCATAAAAATAGTATTTTATCGTTTTCTCTTTTTCATTCTCTATACCTTCACCTATTACTTTCATCACTGAAAAATCGGGGCTATCATAATCCATTTTATCTTTTATCACCTTTAGCGTGTGGTCAAGATTCTTTTCGTCAAAAAAATCTAATTCTCTCAGAACCTTGATTTTCTCAAGATGGCCATCCCATCTCAGTGTCACTTCGTCCATATTTTCCACCTCTAGTGTCTCTAGTAAGGTCCTCAATCCGTCCGAGTAGAATCCCTCTAAGGTTTTATCCTTTATGAGTATGTCTTTCTCTATCTCTTCTAACGGATCTATTTCCTTTTCTTTACCATCCACGATGATCCTAGCTTGTCTCGTATATTCTTCTATCAAATCCTTTGGTGACCAAGTTAGCTTGTAGTACAAAGGAGGCTGAGGTTCCTGCGGCAGACTTCCTATCCATATTTTCAGATTTTTTAATTCATCTACCTCTTCAGCTATCCTTCCTGCAAAAACATTGCTCATCCCCGGGCCAAAACCCGCATCCACTATTACAGACACTCCTTTCTTTTCAGCTTCTTCATCCAATCGTAAGGCATCCTCTGGCATGAAAGATACATCGACGAGATCAGTACCAGATTCTACAGCCAGTTTTATCGTTTTGAATCCCAGGTCGCCGGGAAGCGCGCCTACCACAACATCATGCTCTTCCATTTTGGATACTACTTCGTCTTCATCTT
>CAYXPD010000240.1:0-2510 GCA_964466995.1 uncultured Thermoplasmata archaeon
AAGTCACAACAAAGGGAGAAAATGCACACGCTAGTATGCCAGAAAAAGGCGATAATGCAATAGTTAAGATGCTCCCTATATTGAAAAGCCTGAGTAGGAAAAATAATATTCCAGCGGGACAAGACGAAATGAGCTGTTGTGTAGATGTCATAGAGGGAGGAGAAGCGACGAATGTAATTCCTGATTCCTGCAGGGCCGAAGTGGACGTGAGATTCCCAGATCATTTTGATAAAGAGATACTAAAAAAGTATCTATTCGATCCGATAGATGAAGATTTTGATCTGAAAGAAATTCAGTTTCTGGAATCTGTCAAACTTGATGAAGATAGGGAATCAGTTCAGACTTTAGTTGAAGTCGCAGATGCAGAGATGTGGTCCGTACCTTATGGAACTGAAATGGTCAGGTTTTGTAAGACGAACGAGAATACAATCATATTCGGACCTGGGAGAGTAGATGTTGCACATCAACCCGACGAATACATAGATCTGCCGGAACTGGTAAAAGTGGTGGATATCTACGTAGATTATGCGAAAGTTATGGTCGATAGCGATTAGGTGTCCTCGGGAACGCTATAGCGTCTCTTATGTGGTCTAGGTCACAGAGCCACATGATGACCCGCTCTATTCCTAACCCATAGCCTGCGTGGGGAACACTCCCATACCTTCTAGTATCTAAGAACCATTCGTATATCGAGGGGTCTTCTCCTTCTTCATCTAATCTTCTTTCGAGTGATTTGATATCAACTTCTCTAACGCTAGCTCCTATCAGTTCTCCGACATGGGGAACCATCAGATCGTAACCCAAAACTTTGGATGGATCTTCCTCGTCCCTTTTCATATAAAATGCTTTGATCTCTTTCGGATAATGAGTGACAAAAACAGGCTTCTCGAAGAAGGATGTCAATCTCTTTTCTTCCGGAACACCAAAGTCCTCTCCATATTCAACGTCCATACCGTCCTCCTGTAATCTTTCTACAGCCTCATCATAGGTGATAACAGGAAATGGACTATCCAAATTTTCAAGATATTCTATGTCCGCTTCTAGATCCTTGAGCTCCTCTCTATTCTTTTCTAGAACTTTCTCTGCTATTTTAAGGATCAGACCTTCACCGAGTTCTATCAAATCTTCTAGGTCCAGCCAAAGGCCCTCTACCTCTGCGTGCCAGTATTCGGTTAGATGTCTTGGAGTTCGAGATTTCTCAGCTCTAAAGCTTGGAGCGATAGTATAGATATCGCCCATACCGAAGATGCCCGCTTCTGCGTAAAGCTGCCAACTCTGTGTTAAGTACACTTCATCTTCAAAATACTCTACAGGGAATAAAGTGGATCCACCTTCACAAGCTAAGGGGGTCAATATAGGAGATTGGAACTCCTCGTATCCGTTCTCTCTAAAGTATTCATGGATAGCGTTGAAAACTGTAGATCTTACCTGTAATATGTCTCTCATCTTTGTAGATCTCAACCAGAGATGTCTGTTATCGAGAAGGTGCTCAACGCTTTGATCCTCATGGATTGGAAAATCCTCTGAGGCATGGACTATCTCGGCATCTGTAGCCGCTATCTCGTAACCGCCAGGGGCTCTTTCGTCCTCTTTAACTTTTCCTTTTACCTTCAAAGACGACTCTACCAATAGGTCCTTTATATCCTCAAATTTGTCTTCATCGAATTCATCTTTAGCGAAAGTAGCTTGGACAACACCACTCGGATCTCTGATATTCAAAAATGCCATATTGCCTATATCTCTTGTTCTATGGATCCAACCACGTACCTTAACCTCATTTCCGGTGTGCTTCCCATCTAATATCTCTTCTATCTCTACGAAGCCTTCCTTTCCCAGTCCTTCGGTTTCTTTTTTCGGACCCATCTTTTCACTTGAATTTTTTGAGTGCTGTTTTAAGATAAAAGCGTTTTGGATTGGTTTAAGAAAATTGTTAAATTTTTAGCGATTCTCAGTCATTCTTTAGATCCATTTCTATCTTTATTTGATATTAGCTGTGAATCCACAATAACATTCTGTTGCTCAGACCATTCTTTGTCAGGATGCTCTTTAACGTACCTCGCCCAGAATTTTACAAATTTTCTTCTCTGCTCTTTATTTTTCTCTTTTTTCTTTTCAAGTTTCTCTAAGTTCATTCAATTTGTCCTCCACATTGAGTATTTTACAATACTTTTGTAGTTCTTTAGAACTCAATTCATCTTCGAAAATTTCGTAGAGATGTAACGCATCTTCAAAGTCATTTTCGCTTCCAAGATATAGTTTATATGCTATTTGGAGATCTAGAGGACTAATATATATGATATCTGACCCTATTTTGACTTTTAACCTTTCCTCTAATGCTTTTTTTTCAAATTCATCTTGTGCAAATCTTACTTCAAAGTTGGGTATTACCTCGTCTTCTTCGGCAAATCTCACCGCTATTCCATCTTTTAACATTTCATATACATCTTCTTCGGACGAATTTATACACCAATATCCTGCTTGCTTCAATCTCTCTACAAACTCTTCAGTTT
>CAYXPD010000241.1:0-2503 GCA_964466995.1 uncultured Thermoplasmata archaeon
CCGGGTTCTGGTAAAAGTATAGTGAACATCTTTGATGTTACCGAATGGGTCGTGAACGAACAGTTGATAAGTCAGATAAAAAATTTTGAGCTAGGTGGATCAGAAAATTTGATGGAAGAGCTATCCGAAAAAATTGAAGGGGTGATAAATGAGGAAAAGATCAAATTGGATATCCAGAAAAACTGTTTAGAAGAACTGGTAATACTTATGATCGCTAATGAGGAGAAGATCCATGGAAAGGCTATAATCGACGAACTCAGAGAAAAGTTCGGTCTTTCCATAAGTGCTGGTACGATGTATCCGATACTACATGGTCTAGAAGAAAAAGGTATTTTGGAAAAACATGAAGGAGTCCAATCCAAGAAGTATTCTTTGAAAAATAGGTCTGAAGCCGTGGAAATCGCAAGAGAAAAGATAAAGAGCGTTTTTAGCCAATATCTCCTGCTATATCAATTACACAGGACATATATGAATAGAGATTGAGTTTTCTATATATCTGTATATATCGAGTTTTAATACAGGATTCGATTTTTCACGAGTTTATAATAGGTACATCAAGTTCTATTAAATTAGTTAAAAGATGTTAGACAAAGAGACCATAATTATGACACGTCAAAAACCTCCTAGGTCTAAAAATAACGGTAAAGCCTTTCACAGTTGTTTAAAAAGAGTAAAGAAAATGTCTGAAGGTGATGATAAAGTCATAGATAATGAGAAACTACTGAGATCGATAGATAGATATCTTAGATATAAAGAATGTTTAAAATAAAAGACTCTAGGGACACTATAGATCCGTCTTGAGAGATAAAATAACTTTAAAGAGAGTGAACTTGATGGATGTGATGTTGTTGGGATCTAGACCTGAAGTCCTGAGCCAAGGAAAAAAATGGTTGGAAAAAGAAGGTGAGAGATTGAGTGTTCATACTACATCTTCATCAGAAAGAGCTTTAGAATTATTTGATAGGAAAAATTTTGACTTCATTGTTCTAGATAGCGATTTACCAGATATGAACTTTTATGTTTTCTTTGAAGTTATCACAGAGAGCGATGAAACACCGCACATCATCCTAGATGGTAAAGACCAGGAGGAAATGATGATGAAAATCCTAAATATAGATGTCGGCAGATACTCATTAAATGATCGTAGTCTCAAAGCAAAGTTCAAAGATCTTGCAAATACTATAAATCAAGAAAATGACTCAGTTGAAGAAGACAAAGAGTTTCTAAACTCTCTTCTCCGATATGATCTGATGAATAAGATAAGATTGATGCGAGGAGACCTTCAAATTTTAAAATATGAGTACGATCTCCCGAAAGAAGTAGAGGATCGCCTTGCTCTGTTGGAAAGAAGGGTGAAGAACAGTGCTGACTTGATAAAAAAAATAAAAATTCACAGAAAAGCTAATGAAGAAGATATAAGTGAGATAGATTTGATAACACCTCTATGGGATGCTTTAAAATCCATGGAAGATCTGTTAGAAGATGTAGAGTTTGAATTTAATGTATATAGTCTTGATGACTGTACTGTAAAAGCCGATTCACTTCTAAAAGAGGTATTTTCCAACATAGTTGAAAACGCTATCAAGTATTCAAACGGAGATAAGATAAGAATCTCGACAGAAGGGTCTGATACTCGATTGATATGTTCTATAGAAGACAATGGCCATGGTATACCCGATGATAAAAAGGAAAAGATCTTCCAGAGAGGCTATACTACAGACAAGGAATCTAGTATGGGTTTGGGCCTCTTTTTGGTCAAGAAAATTTTAGAGATCTACGGCGGAGAGATAGAAGTCAAAGATTCTGACCTTGGAGGAGCAAGGTTTGACGTGATCTTAAAAAAGACTTAGTCGTTGCTATACGGTTTTTTGATGATTATCTCTTATAGTTTAAAGCTCTGATGTGGTAAGTTTCAAATTTTACTATTAATAATCTTACCCCCTGTATCGAACCTCGATATCGAGATATAATAAAGAACGAGGATAAATAAGTAGGGAGTACTATTACATATTGGGTTAAGATAAGATGAGGAAAAGCAGACATAGGAGTAATGGATTTTTGCCATACATAATTAGTCTAGTTTTTATTATGTTGATAATCACTTCAGTTTTGGTTTTCATGGCCTTTCATATGGTATAGAAGAAAGTTAAAGAGTCTGAATTGCGCCAAAAATATTGGAACTGGATATAAAATCTAATTAAAAGATGCTTAATTCAAAGATCATAGCAATATACTTATTAGCCCTCATCTATATAACCATATTATAGATTTGGAACACTGTTGAATAAAATAATGTTCGGAATCTGAAGATTAGCGTGGCTGAAAAAAATGGAAAATCCGACTAAGTTATTGTTGGTAGATGACGAGACTGATTTATTAGAGCAGGCGAAAATATTTCTAGAAAGGAAAGATGAGAGATTGAACGTAGTGAGTGTATCATCGGCAAAAGAAGGTCTGAATTTGTTGGATGAAGAAAATTTTGACGTTATAGTTTCAGATTACC
>CAYXPD010000242.1:0-2501 GCA_964466995.1 uncultured Thermoplasmata archaeon
TATATCAAGGAGGAAGGACCTTCTTTTGAAGAACTTATCCAGGAAGGTATCTGGGGTCCAGCTAGAAAAAGAGGTAAAGAAAGGGTATTGCAGACACTTCGCGAGGGACGTGTCCGGATAAGAAACCTTGATAGAGAGCTAGAACAGGAAGAAGAGCTATTTTCTTATCCCATCGCTAGGATGTTAGTTTCCTCATCGGGAGATGATTATCTTTTAAGAAGATACACGTTAGGAGAAGCTGAAAGGATCAGTGAAGAACTTTCTCGGGAAGATGACGAAATGATCCTGCGATTAGCTTCTAGATTAGATTTCGATGCTGATGAAAGGAAAGATGGGTTTTCGGTCCACTTTACTGATTATCTAGAAAGTACTGAAAGACTGAGATCACCGGCGTGGAAACTAGTCAATCAAGACTTGAGACAAGGACGGGTATATCTAGGCAGGAGAAAGTTCGTCAGGATACTCAAGGAAAAGGTGTCTTCAGTGATATCAGAGGGGTTACCTGCTCCTACCTCGGATCGCTTACTTGAAAAGTTTGATAGTGAACTGAAAGAGATAGAAGAGGAACTAGAGACCGTTCGAACACGGATGGAAGACGTGGATATGGGAGAGGTAGAAACTGATCTATTCCCGCCTTGTATCAAGAAATTGTTAGCAGGCCAAAAAGAGGGAGAGAACCAGTCACATGAAGGGAGATTCGCTATGACGGCCTTTCTGAAGAAGGTCGGTCTTTCAGAGGATGAGATCATCGAGATTTTTAGAGAGGCGCCGGACTTTGATGTCGATATGGCTTCGTATCAGATACAACATATCATCGGAGAGATCTCCGGTACAGAATATGATCCGCCGGGTTGTGATACGATGAAGACGAACGGAATATGCTTCAATCCAGATTCATTATGTGAGCAAGAGTGGATGAAACATCCTTTGAGCTATTATTCGATCAAAAAGAAAAGCGAGGATGAAGAAGAAGAGGAGGATTGATCATTCTTCACCTAGGTCGGACCAGGTGTTTAAACCCCTGAATACTGCTGTGAGGTTACCAGCTATAGCGAACCATATCATCAATAGCTCAAACAATCCCAATTCAAATCCTAGTATTTGAAAACTAGTCCATGCGGTCTCGAAAAAGAAAAAATAGAGGAACGAGACAAGGATAAGAAGCAATAATCTTTCGGCTCTTCCTGCTATCCCACCATAGTCTCTAGATACGCCCACTGCGTCGGCTTGAGTCCCCATGTAACTTGTCATCAAGACACCGATGATAGCAAAAACACCTAACCACGTCCTAGACAAGGGTCCTAAGATGATCCCTAGAAGGATGAGGATATCTGAGTAACGATCGATCGTGTGATCTAGAAAATCCCCTCTTTTAGATTCCTGATCAGTGATCTTAGCTACCTTCCCGTCTAAAGCGTCAAACAGAGAATTCAAGGTGACGAATACACCGCCCGAAAAAACGTACCAAGCTTCGTTAGAAAAGTAAAAAAATAAGCCGGCTAGAAAAGCGAAAATCAAAGAAAAGATAGAGATAAAATTCGGATCCACTTTCTTCAAACTTATCGCTATGGGCTTTATAATCCAATCGGCTTTTTCCCGGTATTTGTTCAATACCATCGTTCCACTAATAAATTCAAGTAATAAAATCTATTGCCTCAAAAGGAATTCTTCACTCCAATCGACTGTACCCGGTTCGTATTTTTTCACTTCTCCTTTCATTATTTCTTCTACAGCTGAGGCCACTTCTTCTGGTCCTTTACCGGTTGTATCTACTTCATATACTTCATCACATGTTTCTAGAGCTTCGATGAGGATCGTATCGAGCATTTCAGCCTCGAGATTTTCATCTATCTTTTCCTCGTTCCATCCCTTTTCTTCCATCCTTTTTTCTAATTCTGAGGGAGAACATCTCAATACTATAGTAGGTGATATAGAAAGGTGGTGGGATAGATGTCCTTCAACTATATCTGGATCTAATTTTTCACCGTGATAAGCTTCTTTTAGGCGCCCGATATCTATTTCAAAAGAACCTCTATCCACGTCTCTATCTCCTCTAAGCCCCCTATCTTTGATGAAATCATTAAGATCTAAAACTTCATATCCTCTACGATCAAGAACCTTAGAAACGGTAGTTTTACCAACTCCAGGTGTTCCGGTCAATGCGGTCGTCATATTTTTTCAGGTGACCAAGCGTTATTAGTATTTTTCACTTTTAATCACCCCTCCGTTGCACAATTTTAAATATTCTACGATAGATATGGGGATGGATGGAGAAAAGCAAAGTAGATCTAGGAAAAGATCTGGACCAAAAGATTTATTCAGTTTCCGGGCTGAACCATTTCGTGAAGGCCGTTCTCGAGAGGGAGGACAAACTTCAGGATGTATGGGTGAAGGGCGAGATATCCAATTTCAAACATCATAATGGAAGACACATGTATTTCGTTTTGAAAGATGATAACAGTGAGATCAACAGCGTGATGTTCAGATCTAAGAATAGAGAT